>JADYYU010000025.1 GCA_020853515.1 Chitinophagaceae bacterium
ATCTGGCAGCGGGTACTTACACGATCAGGGTAGTAGATACGGTAGGTTGTGAATACATGACTACGTTTACGATCAATCCGCCTGCCAATCCGCTGGGTAATACGATGACCAAGCAGGATCTGAATTGTAACGGCAAGGGTAATGAGGGTAGTGCAACGGCCAATGTGTATGGTGGACAACCGCCGTATGTATATGAATGGAGTACTACACCGGTACAGAATACAGCCTTAGCCAGTACCTTATACTTTGGCTGGTATAATGTGCTGATAGCAGATGCCAATGGTTGTGAATACCGTGATTCGGTGTATATCGAAGAAGGGCCATGCTGCGATGTATCGTTTATACCGAATGCGTTCTCACCGAATGGAGATAACAATAATGACGAGTTCAGGGTATTCAGTACAGCAGGTATTATACTAATACAACTGGAAGTGTATGACCGTTGGGGTCAGAAACTGTGGAGTACTGCAGACTGGCGTCGTGGATGGGACGGAACCGTAGACGGCAAAGAAGCCGGCGTCGGTACATACTTCTATGTGTTCAGATACACCTGCACCAGAGACGGAAACTCTTATATTAAGAAGGGCGACGTTACCCTGATACGATAAAAGAATAATCAGCTCAGCGAAATATGCTGAATGCTGTTCAAATTTTTGTTTGGATCGAAAAAAAACAACTACGAGGCTGTTCCAACTTTTGGGACAGCCTCTTTTTTTTAAAGTATAGGTATCTGATAGTAGTCCAACTGTTCAACCGTTATTTTGCGGCAGGCACTTTGCTACGAGGTATTCTATATTTTTAACTGCATCATCCACTCACAATTGAGTAGATGAAAGTCATCATTTATGACGCTATTATCGGGTTCGTGCATTTATTTCGTATGAGGCCATCCTGCTCAAATTTCAATTGCAAAATCAGCGTTCAATTCTCAGCGCTAAACATTTTACTTCTGATGGAGCCTTTAGTTCATCAAAGACTCAGGACGAAAATTATACTGCTTACAATATAGTATTAGGGCCGATAAATCATTGATCTGAACGGATCTTAAACCGGCCTGACATTTATTCAATGCAGAATAGCCACCTATTTTAGAATTATCAATTATATTAGCTGGACCTTTTTTGAAGTTCGACCTGCTACGATGCATTGCATAACCGGCATTTGAGACTTTATGCTTGAGACCTACGAGTACAAGATACAGGTTATTAAGCTAAGGTGCCGTGATTCTGCTGTTGATATTCCATTGCAGCGGGGCCAGCAACAGGGTCCCTGACGGGATCATACTAACAGGGTGCTGCGTTAGCGATTGCAGTGGAAAGCCCGCAGCGGCGGCCAGTTGCATGGGACTGGTGCGTTGCCTGGCAGAGTGAGGACTTGAAACGGAAAGCGCGCCCGAACGCCCGAAAAAATGATCGGTAAATAATTGCGGCAGGATGTTAAAAGATTAATAGTAATTCGCCGGTGAAAAATCTTATTTTAAAACTATATTTGAATCAAATGTAAACAAGACAATAAGGGTATGAAAAGAGAAGAGTTAATAAGCAACATTTATGCAAAAAAGTCGGTATTGTGTATCGGTTTAGATACGGACATCACTAAAATTCCTCCGGCTTTATTATCTGAAGAAGACCCGGTGTTTGAATTTAATAAAGCCATTATAGATGCCACCCATGAATATTGCGTGAGCTATAAAATCAATACTGCTTTTTATGAAGCGCAGGGAATCGGGGGCTGGAAGAGTATGGAAAAGACGCTGAATTACATACCGGAAAACATTTTTACGATCGCAGATGCCAAGCGTGGCGATATCGGCAATACAAGCACGCAATATGCTAAAGCTTTTTTTGAGAAAATGAATTTCGACAGCATTACTGTGGCGCCTTATATGGGTAAAGACAGTGTAAAACCGTTTCTTGAATTTGAAGGAAGATGGGCTATTGTACTGGCGCTCACATCGAATGAAGGAGCCTTTGATTTTCAGTATCTGAAAAGTGAAGAGGGCGAACTTTTTAAGCAGGTAATCAGCAAAGTAGCCGGCTGGGGTACAAGTGATAACCTGATGTTTGTGGTGGGAGCAACAAAAACAGACCAGCTAAAGGCGATACGCGCATTGATTCCTGAACATTTTTTGCTCATACCCGGTGTGGGCACACAAGGTGGAAATTTAGACGATGTATGTGTGCATGCAATGAATAAGGATGGCGGAATTTTGATTAATGTATCGCGGCAAATAATCTATCAGAGTGACCAGGTGGATTTTGCAGAACGTGCCAGGGACGAGGCTGTCAGTTTGCAAAAGAAAATGGCAGTATATCTGTAAGGGGGGCATTAATGTGAAGCAGAGAAGCATGTCATTTGATGTTCATATTGAAAGCGTGATCTGAACGCAACTAATCCGTAAATTTTAATCAGAAAAAAATGGCATTTTACGACTTGACGAAAACAGAACGGGATCATGTAGTGAAAATGATTCATGAAAATATATACAGCGAAATTGTTTCCGGAAAATTCAGTGAGCTGCTGTATTATTTGAGTGATGCCGATACCTACATCAGGAAGGCCGCTTATATTGCTATTGGACGGATCTATTTTTTAAACAAAAATTTACGCAAGGCAGTCATAGCGCTGTTGAATCATTTTTTGCTGCATGAAAATTACAACGTGAGGCAGACCGTTATTAATGCTGCAGGAGAAATCGGAAAGTATGATTTTGCGATCGTACAGTCTATTTTTGAACGCGGTTTATTTGATGTGCATCATGCACCCCGCAACGCAGTGATCGGCTCTGTAAAAAAAATGGGTGAAGTGAATTCTGAGGAGGTATTGAATTGGGCAAAGAAATATTTGCGTCATGAAGATAAAGAAATCAGACGTGAAATCTGTCACGGAATCGAACTGCGTGGTCGCAAATTTCCCGGTGATGTGCTGCCATTGCTTCAGGAGCTGGAGTTTGACAAAACAGCCAGAGTGCGCAATACTCTGGTACATGTTATTGGACAAATTGCGTATAAAAAAGGATGTCTTCAAATAGTGATCGATCACCTGAAAGGCTGGCACAATAAGCAACTAGTGGGGGATGCTATAGAGGAAATTATTGATGTGCATCACCGCTATCGGAATTTTTCAGCCATGACACAGGCGGAGGCGATTCAATATATTCAGCAACATTATCAGTTATCCTGAGCCGGTTTGTTTTTTGGGCAGGCCGCTGGTTTACCAGCATGAATGGCAATTTTGTACTCATTGGCCACAGTGTGTTTTAAGTTTGCCGCTTATTTGCCTGTAACATCAAGTGAACTGTCTGCAGTTGATTACGGCGAAAGTGCATGTGCGCTGAAGGTGACTACGAACAGCAATTTTAACTTTGATGTAAAAAAAAATATTTTTTTTTAGGATTGTCTTATCTTTAATCTGAAAAATGACTTTGGAATGAACTAGTTAATGTACCCATTTATAAATTGAAAAGTAATGACAGAAAACCTACTACACTACATCTGGCAGTACAGACTTTATACTACTGCAATTCCATTAAAAACAATTGATGGAGAACCTGTTCTTGTTATACACCCCGGAATACTAAATGTGAATGCCGGACCAGATTTTCTGGAAGCAAAAATTAAGATAGGCAGCACAACCTGGGCCGGTAATATTGAAATACATACGCTGAGTAGCGACTGGGACCGGCATCAGCATCAGAAAGATGAAAATTACGACAAGCTGATCTTGCATGTGGTATATATGAACGACGCTGCCGTGAAAACGCTGCATGGCAGCGGGTTTCCGACACTGGAGCTGCACCCTTATTTAATGCCGGAATTACTGGAAAAGTACCGGCATATGATGCACAACAAAGCAACTATACCTTGTGCTGCGCATTTTCGTTCTGTTAAAAAAATAACGATCGCATTGCAGATACAACGGATGCTTGCGGAGCGGCTCGATGAGAAGGTGCATGGTATCATGGCGCTTTTGCATCAATTTCAGAATAACTGGCAGGAAGTACTATACGTGCAACTGGCCCGTAGTTTTGGATTACATATTAATCAGCATGCCTTTGAAATGCTTGCGTTGCGAACGCCGCTTGGTGTGTTGGCTAAGCATAAAAGCAATCCCTTGCAAATAGAGGCGCTACTTTTTGGGCAGGCTGGTTTCTTAAACGATTATTTTGATGAAGCCTATCCCTTACTGCTGCAGCAGGAATATAATTACCTGAAAAAGCTGCATCATTTAGAAGGGGTATCCAAGGTCTTGTGGAAGTTTCTACGCTTGAGGCCCGCTAATTTTCCGACTATCCGCATTGCGCAATTTGCGCAGTTGATCATTCAGTCGGCGCATTTATTTTCTAAAATTAAAGATGCGGCTATACTCAGTGAAATTGAAAAGTTGTTTGCTGCCGATGTGTCCCCTTACTGGAAAACGCATTATACTTTTGGAGAAATATCAGCAGAAAGGGATAAACATGTTGGGAAGGCATTTATCCAAACAACGATCATCAATGCCATTGTGCCGACATTATTTGTATACGGGAGGTTGCAGGGTAATCAGGATATGTGCGACCGGGCTATTGCATTGCTGCAGAAACTACCTGCGGAGAAAAACAGTATTCTTGCTAAATGGTTGACTCTGGGTTTTACGTCTGAAAATGCAGCCGATACTCAGGCTATTCTGCAGCTTTACAATAAATATTGCGTTGAAAAAAAATGTCTGCAATGTGGCATCGGGTATGAAATATTGAAAACACCGCAGTAGGCTATTTTATACAAAATTGATTTATATCAGTGAAAGTAATGGATAGGAGGGGACTTGAACAAAATTATCGGTTCTCAATTGTAAGAGGGCAAGTTCAACACATTGACCGGGTTATGAAGTGAGAATGCCAATGAACAAATAGTCCGTGTCATGCTGAATATCGAAAATTGGGCCGTCTCATTTTTATCATCGTTATAAATGAACCTAAAGGCAGTAGGCAGCGATGCATGTCGTTTTAATGAATTGATCAGTTCGGATGAAGTGTTAGCCTTTGTATTTGAATTGAAACAACAGTGTGATGCTTATGAAAACCTGATCAGAAAAGCCAAGAGTAAATGCGGATAGAATATCTTGCTATTCATTAAAAATAAACTTACCTGCTTTGGATTCGCTGCCGTCTGTGTTTGTTACAAATACGTAAAATACACCTGTGCGGGGTCTTTTGCCGGTATAATTGAGGCCGTTCCAGGTTGCTTGTCCACCCTGAGCTTTGGTGCGATACACCAACTGGCCCGCGGCATCGGTAATGCGCACGTCGGCATTGGCTACCAATCCGGAAATGGCAATATTGCCGCTGTACTGGCTGGGTACAGGATTTGGAAATACAAGCATGTCATCATTGTCATTCCTTCCTTCAGTAGCATTTCCGCGATAAGATACGAGTCCGGCATTGGTGGCAAAATAGACATCGCCTGTTATGGGATGCACTGCTATTTTGTTGATTTCGTTGCTGGGCAGGGGACTATTGTCGACATTGAACCTTTGCATAATTTTCTCAGCGTCGTCACTGATCAGCCAGACTCCGTTATTGGTACCGATCCATTTATTATTAGCCCCGTCTATGGCAATGGTGCGCACATTTTCGCGCTGAAAAAGCAGTCCTGCATTCAGGTCATATTTAACTATTTTCAGTTCAGCATCGCAGCCATTTTGATCCATAATATTTTCGGCGCAATTAAAGATGGCAATGCCGTCGCCTGTTCCAACCCATAATTTTCCGTTCAGGTCTTTTGCGATGCAGTTTACTTCATTGCTGGGCAAGTTTCCGTAACCCGCGCCTGTGCGTAAAAATTTAATTTTATCATCATTTTTATTGTCGATCGAGTTATTGTCATTCAACACATAGATGCCCACGCCACGGGGTGCTACCATCCATTTTTGGTTAGCGTTGTCAATAACGATCTGGCTGGCAGTTTTTTCACTGACTGAATAGGGGAATGCGAATTTTTGCCAGCTACCGTCTGCTTTTTTTACTACGAGCTGATCGGGTGCTCCGTAATTACTCATCCAGAGATTATGTTCGCTGTCCATCACAAGGCCAGCCAGACGATATGAGTTATCACCGATCTGAGCCTGGATATAAGGTGTGTTTTTATATACAACAGAAGTATTGTCGGGATGCAGTTCAAGGAGTCCGCTTTGAAAAGTAGCAGCATAGATATAATTATTTCTCGGATCAACTACAACGTCCATCACATCGAGTATAGTATCCATACTGCTGGTACCTACGGTGCGGTTGAAGGTTGTCCAGTTGCCATTGCTGTATTTCGAAAATCCATCTCCGTTATAGGTATAGATCCAGCCATTTTCGCCTCCCGCAATAGCATAAAGGTCGTTGTTTTGGATCGCGAGGTTATAGGTGGCATTGGAGAAAATTCCATTCGGCCGTATTAGTTCTTTGTTTTTCCGGTTGCTCAGTTTCACCAGTCCATCCCAGAAATCTGACTCCCATATTTCATTGGAGCTGGTTTCCACTACATCTCTCGGATTAATCGCTTCTGCCGAATCGATCAGTATGCCCGATTCACTAAAGATTTTGATGGCTCTTACATTGTCGTCTGATTCGCAAAGGTAAAAATCATGCTGCCCGCTGCGGGTGTTTAAAATAGGGGATTCACTTTGATAGAGGCCAACAAGCTGATCGTTTTCAATTTTAAATAGGGAGTCAGGTGTAGTGGCGTATAGTTTTTCTTTGTGATTAAAAATAAAATTACAGGCATGCGGGTCGATCAGATTCCAGTTAGCAAAATTTTGCAGGATAGGATTTGACTCGTTTGCTTTGAAGATGCCGGCAGAGGTGGCGGCATAAAAGTATCCACCTGCTGTGCTCAGTCCGCTAATATTTAAGATCTGCGCATTAAGTTGCAAAACGTAGGTTTCCTTAATTTCTTTTTTTATCGGATCAAGTACCACGATGCCAAAATCTGTACTGAGATACATTTTATTATTTTTAAAAAAAACGGAGTTGATTTTTTTGCTGCCGGTTATGTTCAGATTTTTAATATCAGGCATGTTGTAAAAATTATTGCCCTGCATCAGATCGATGTTGCTATTGTTGTAAATAATAATCATATAATCAGTTGCAAGGTCGTAACGTATCAGCTTGATACCTACATCACTCAAGCCGTTTACTTTAGAGTAAGTTTCAAAACTATGATCGGTTAGCGAACATGAGCGTAAGTGTGTGCTTGCTGAGTACACTTTGTCACCGATCAGTTCGATGGTAAAGGCAGTGTTATATGAGAAATGGCTTTGCCAGCTACCGATGGGCGTCATTTGGGCAAAGGTGTGGTTAGAAATAAATTGAAGCAGCAGAAAGGAAATAAAGGCGATCTTTTTCATTTTCATATATCAAAAATACGTGATTTATTAACGTAAGCAAAGAAAGAATATTTGAAATAGATGGCACTATTTTTTATTATGTCGATATATTTGCAGAATGATATGGCAAGGCATCGCAAGGTTTATACTACGGTTTAGAACGCCGATTTTAATTATAATTTCTCTTCTGACGATTGGTATGGGATATTTTGCTTTGCAGGCAAAAATGCATTACGGACTTTCGAGTGCAATTCCTAAAGATAACCCCGAGTACATTAAGCATGAAAAATTTATGCAGATGTTTGGCGAAGACGGCACTATGCTGGTGGTGGGTTTTAACAAGGAAAATATTTTTGAACCCGCTTTTTTTAAGTCCTTAACGGCCTGGCAAAAAAAGCTGAAGAGTATTGAAGGTGTTACCAATATTTTAAGTGTACCTTCCTCTGTGATGGTCAAAAAAGCGGGCGGCGACAGCACAGCCAAGCTGGTTTCAGAACCTGTATTTGCCGATAACAAGAATTTCGACTCTTCGGTGGTGACCTTTTTGAATCTTCCATTTTATAATCATCTTTTATATAATTCGGCTACCCACGCCAATCTGGTAGCTGTTTATCTGGATGGGAAAATGGTGAAATCAATTGCCCGAATTGCATTAATCAGTCAAATCAGGGAGGTGTCTCAGCAATTTGCGAAGGAGAATAATATAGAAGTTCATTTTTCCGGTTTGCCTTATATCAGAACTGAATTTGCGGAAAGTGTGCGTTATGAAATGAAACTTATTCTCATCGCCTCGTTATTGCTGACGGCGATTATTTTATTTTTATTTTTCCGGTCGTTCAGTGCTGTGCTTTTTTCTATTCTTGTGGTGTTTGCAGGCGTATTATGGGCAGTTGGCATTATTTATTTATGCGATTATAAAATTTCCATTCTCACCGCATTGATCGCACCGCTG
>JADYYU010000026.1 GCA_020853515.1 Chitinophagaceae bacterium
ATGTTTCTCGAACGGCAATTATCGAAGATGCAAAATGATCTGCACGATCTCAAAAAAGTAGCTGTCAATATATTTTTGCCGGTGATCGTGATCTGCGGGCTGGTAGCCATGGCCAACCTCTCAACAGCACTGATGATCGCATTGTCATCCGGTGTTTTATTTTTTATCGGCCGTATCAAAATATCCCATTTACTGATACTCGCCACGAGCGGAATTTTGCTGTTCGGTATTTTGTTTACTGTTTCCAAACTTACCGGATTCGGACGGGCAGCCACCTGGGAACAACGACTCCGGAAGTTTTCGTCTGATGATAAAAGTGATGTACCGTTTCAGTTGTTCCATGCTAAGATTGCAATCGCCAAAGGTGGTGCTACCGGCCGTGGTGCAGGCAACTCAACCCAAAGAAATTTTTTACCCCATCCTTACTCTGATTTTATTTTTGCCATCATCATCGAAGAGTATGGTCTGATCGGTGGTACCCTGCTCATTTTTCTTTACCTTCTTTTTCTCTGGCGTAGTATCCTTCTTTTTCGCAGATGTCCTTATGCATTTGGGGCTTTCCTGGCGGTGGGACTGAGTTTTACGCTGGTGTTTCAGGCTTTTCTGAATATGGGTGTAAACGTGGGCTTATTACCTGTAACGGGTTTAACATTACCTCTCGTCAGCATGGGCGGTTCATCTATCTGGTTTACCTGCCTGGCCATCGGCATTATATTAAGTGTAAGCAGATTTGTAGAAGAGGAGAAGAAAATATTAACATCAACAGACGATGCAGAAACTATTCCGGCAACGTAAAAATCAGATTAAAATAAGTGAACACGAACCAACATATTAAAATGATCATTGCCGGCGGCGGTACAGGAGGACATATTTTTCCTGCGATTGCGATCGCTAATGCGGTGAAGCAACTGCAGCCGTCTGCAGATATTTTATTTGTAGGTGCCAAAGGTAAAATGGAAATGGAAAAGGTGCCGAAGGAAGGCTATCAGATCATCGGACTTGATATTGCAGGTTATAACCGCGACTCTCTGATCAAAAATGCACTGCTGCCTTTCAAGTTGATCAAAAGTTTTTTTAGTGCCGCAAAGATCATCAGAAATTTCAAACCCAATGCAGTAGTAGGTGTTGGTGGGTATGCCAGTTTTCCCATTTTAAATGCAGCGCAGCAGCGTGGTATTGTGACCTTGATACAGGAACAAAATTCATTCGCAGGTAAAAGCAATAAAATTCTGGGTAAAAGAGCCACCGCAATTTGCGTGGCTTACGATGGAATGGAACGCTTTTTTCCGGCAGGTAAAATTATAAATACCGGCAATCCGGTGCGGCAGTCTATCACGAAAAATGAAGTCAGTGCGACTGCCGGCAAAAGTTTTTTCAGACTGGATAACACCAAAAAGATCGTATTCGCCTTTGGAGGAAGTCTGGGTGCGCGCAGTATTAATGAAACGTTGCTGCAGCAATTCAAGGAAATTGTTGCGCAGGGAGCGCAACTGATCTGGCAGACCGGCAGCGGATATTATGCTCAGGCAGCAGAGGCTGTGAAGGGCTATGAGTCGCAGGTAAAAGTGTTTGAATTTATTCGTGAAATGGATTATGCCTATGCAGCAGCAGATGTCATCATTGCCAGAGCGGGTGCTTCGTCTATTTCGGAACTGTGCATCGTGGCCAAACCAGTCATTTTTGTGCCCTTTCCGTTTGCCAGCGAAGATCATCAGACGCATAATGCCATGGCTTTGGTGAATAAAAAAGCAGCCTTACTGGTAAAAGACAGTGACACAAAAGGGGAACTGATCTCTACACTGAAGTCGCTGATGGAAGATGAAATATTGTGTGCCACCATGTCTACAAATTTACAGGCCCTCGCGATCAGGGACGCTGATATCAGAATTGCTAATAAATTAATCGAAATAGCCGGATAATATGAACCTCAATCATCTACATAACGTTTATTTTATCGGTGTTGGTGGCATCGGAATGAGTGCGATCGCACGTTTTTTCAATCAGAGAAATGTGACTGTGAGCGGGTTCGACAAAACCGAAACTCCACTGACGCAGCAACTGCAGGCGGAAGGGATTCAGATTCATTATACGGATGATATTTCCTTGCTCAGCAGGGAAGCCGAACTGGTGATTTATACCCCGGCTATTCCGGCAGATAACCGCGAACTGAACTGGTACCGCGATCATAATTATCAGGTGGTCAAAAGGAGTGATGTATTGCAATTAATTTCCGAACAAATGCAGGCCGTTTGTGTGGCCGGTACACATGGTAAAACCACGATCTCAACGCTTATTGCCCATATTCTGCGGCATACCGGTTTTGGCTGTAATGCTTTTCTGGGGGGTATTTCGGCAAACTATGATGTGAACTACTGGAGCAGTGAACATAACTTTGCCGTGATTGAAGCGGACGAGTACGACCGTAGTTTTCTGAAACTTTATCCGCATATCGCTGTAGTAACCGCCATGGACGCCGATCACCTGGATATTTACGGCACGGTGGAAGAAATGGAAAAATGTTATCTCACTTTTATAAGTCAGATTAAAGATACGTTAGTATATAAACATGGATTGAAACACAGTGCATTGTTTAAGGCGCCCAATAAAAAGAGTTATAGTCTGCAAAATGATGCAGCGAATTATTATGCGGCTGATATTCAGATGCAGCAGGGTGGCTACCGATTTAATTTTTGCGCCGGTGAGGATGTTATCGGCTCCATCAGACTGAATGTTGGTGGTTTGCACAATGTTGAAAATACCGTCGCTGCCCTGGCTGTATGCCATTTGCTGAAAATTGATTTTGAAAAAGTGCAGGCTGCAGTGGCCGATTTTAAAGGTGTAAAGCGACGCTTTGAATATATTATTAAAAGTGATCAGCAGGTATATATTGATGACTATGCACATCATCCTGAAGAACTGCGTATGCTGCTGAAAAGTGCGAGGGCTCTTTTTCCCGGTAAAAAACTCAGCGTGATCTTTCAACCACATTTGTTTTCGCGCACGCGTGATTTTGCAGCCGGTTTTGCAGAAAGTCTCGATCTGGCCGATGAGGTGATCCTGATGGATATTTACCCGGCCCGTGAATTGCCCATTGAAGGTGTGAGCAGTGAAATCATTTTAAATAAAATGGCCCTCAACAATAAACATATCATGTCGAAAGACGCTATTCTGAAATGGGCAGCGGCTGCAAAACCCGAAGTGCTGGTAACAGCCGGTGCAGGCGATATTGATCAACTTGTAAAACCTATAAAATCAAACCTTGAAATCAAACATTCATGAATCCGCGTGTACTTAAAATAGGAAGAAACATATTGTTTATGCTGTCGGTGCCGGCTATCATTTTTGCATTTGTTTTTGCAGATGTTACTACGCGCCATGAAGTGTGCAGAGGAGTACAGATTTCATTTCTGAATAATCAGCTCAGCTTTGTAACCAAACAAAATATCAATGAAATTCTGGAAGCGAATGGGGTAACCGCCAATAAAACCAGACTTAGTAATCTACATATCAATCAGCTTGAAAAAGCCATCGAAGAAAATAAATGGGTGAAAAATGCGGATATCTTTGTTTCCGCTGATAGCCGCATTCACATCAGGATCGCACAGAAAATTCCGGTTGTGCGCATTCAGCCGGAAAATGATTTTGAGGAACCTTATTACCTGGATGAATTCGGAAATAATATCCTCTATTCAACCCAGTATATCCCAGACCTTCCTGTGGTGACATCACCGACGATCGGTTATAATTCCGCCGATCTTGATTTTAAATCGGATATCGTAAAACTGGCGAAATATCTGACAGCAGACACCTTCTGGAGTGCAGCCATTACGCAAATTGCAGTAGATGAAAATAAGTTGATCTCCCTGATACCAGCATTCGGTACCCAGCATATTATTTTAGGTAATGTAAATGATCTTGAGAATAAGATGAGTAAATTATTTCAGTTTTATAAGCAGGGATACCACACGGTGCGCTGGGATAAATATGACGAAATTGATCTTCGCTTTGAACGTCAGGTGGTTTGTCGTAATACCCGTGGAGAAAGAATTTCAGTGGATCCTTATGACAAATCTACTCACCAGGAAATATTGGCAGTTAAAGAAACACTGCCTGTACAGGCGGCTGCTACGGCCCTTGCGAGTAAAGTAGTGCCTGCAACGGCAAAGGATATCAACCCCAATGTATCAGTGCCCAAACCTCAGCCTGTACCGGTAAAATCTGCACCTGCCGTAATAAAGACGGTGACTGCAGCAGCAAAACCGATAACACCTGCATCAACACCGAAGGCCGCTGAGAAGAAGACAGTGGTGAAAGCGGACAAAGCGGTAGCAAAGGCTGAACCCAAAGACGCTGCTCATTCCAAGCCGGTGGCTAAAGAATCCAGGCCGGTGACCAAGGAATCCAAGCCGGTGGCTAAAGAATCCAAGCCGGTGATGACCGAAGTTCAAAACAGTAAATACTTTAAACAATAAAAATATTTTTAACCCAAATAAAAACAAGAATTAAATATGCAAAAACAAAACCCTGTCATTGTAGGCCTTGATATCGGTACTACAAAAATTGCTGCGATCGCAGGCAGAAAAGACGAATTTGGCAAACTTGAAATACTGGGGTTTGGCAAAGCAGACAGTAGTGGTGTCAATCATGGCATGGTACTGAATATCGATGAATGTATCCGTTCGATCAATATTGCGCTCGAAGATTGTCTGGCCAGTAACCCTAACCTGAATATCAAAGAAGTGTATGTCGGTATTGCAGGGCATCATATTAAAAGTCTGCAAACCCGTGGCGACCGTGTGATCAACAATGTAGAAGAAGAAATTCGCAAGGAGGATATCGATGCGTTGATTAAAGATCAGTACAAAACATTTATACCGGCAAACGATCAGATCATTGATATCATTCCGCAGGATTTTACAGTTGATACCCTGGAAGGTTTCAGTTTGCAGGATGTGATCGGCATGACAGGCGTTCGCATCGGGGCCAATTTTCATATCGTCACCGGCGACAAATCAGCGATCAGAAATATACACCGTTGTGTGCAACGCGCCAATCTAAGTACCAAAGATCTGGTACTTCAACCCTTAGCTTCAGCGGCCGCTGTGATGTGTGCTGAAGATTTTGAATCGGGTGTTGCGATCGTCGATATCGGCGGCGGAACTACTGACCTGGCTATTTTTCATGAAGGAATGCTCAAGCATACCGTTGTGATTCCGATTGCAGGTGTTAATATCACCAACGATATCCGTCAGGGATTAGGCGTGCTGCGAACCCAGGCTGAACAAATGAAAGTGAAGTTTGGAATGGCTTTGGCTGATGTCGCTCAGTCGAATGCTTATATCACCATTCCCGGATTGAAAGGTCAACCGCAAAAAGAGATTTCAGCAAAAAATCTGGCGAATATTATACAGTCGCGCATGGAAGAAATACTGGAATATGTGATGTATCATATCAAGCAAATGAATCTGCAGGATAAACTGCATGGTGGTATCATACTTACCGGTGGGGGTAGTCAGCTTAAGCATATCATGCAACTGGCAGAATTTAAAACCGGTATGCCGGCACGTCTGGGATTACCGAACGAACATTTGTCTGCCGGTTATACACCCGAACTGATGAAGCCGATGTATGCAACCTGTATCGGACTGATTTTACGCGGTTATGATGATTTTGAAAATAACAGACTGCGTTTTATTTCTAACAATACTGAAGAGTCGTTTGCGAATAATGATGAAGTAGAAGGCACATTTGTAAACATGACCAAAACTTTTGAGGCCACACCGCAGGAATTGTTGGAGATGGAATTTGGCGAAACACCGGAAAAGGCAGCCGCTGAAATATCCACAACTGATCAGAGCATAGCGTATGTGCCTCCTGCAGTTGAAAGTCCTTCAAACCCTGTGACAGATATGTTTTCAGCGCCTGCGGAAAGTGAAAGCACTGAACTGAATAAGGCTAAAGGAAATAATCGGGCAAAATTGGTGAGTAACATTTTTCTAACCGTAAAAACCAAAGTTATATATTGGTTCGAAAATGTAGAAGATGACAAATTTGACAACGAATAAAACACAAAAGGCAGGCCATCAGACAACAGTTATATGTGCCATTTGCTGAGTTTTTTTTTCTACTAAAAAATACAAAATAATTAAAGCAACTTTTTTTTAAAACAACCCATAAAAATTCAATTTTAACAACATGATTCAGTTTGAGCTTCCACAAAACAATGCCTCTATCATCAAAGTAATTGGTGTAGGCGGCGGCGGCGGTAATGCCGTAAATTATATGTACGGTCTCGGTATCGAGGGCGTTGATTTTATTGTGTGCAACACCGATAAAAAAGCATTGCACAACAGTACAGTTCCCACTAAAATACAACTGGGCCCCTCTCTCACACAGGGATTGGGTGCAGGTGCAAATCCTGAGATCGGAATGCGTGCCTGCGAAGAAAGTATTGCAGAGATCGAAAACCTGCTGGTGAATAATACCAAAATGGTATTTGTAACTGCCGGCATGGGTGGTGGTACCGGTACCGGTGGCGCGCCTATCGTAGCTAAAGTAGCCAAAGATCTGGGGATACTGACAGTGGGAATTATCACCACCCCTTTTTCTTATGAAGGCAAAAGAAGAATGCGTCAGGCGGAAGAAGGGATCGAAAGAATGAGAGAAAATGTAGATACCATTCTGGTGATCAGCAATGATAAACTGCGACATCAGTTTGGCAATATACCTACATCACAGGCCTTTTGCAAGGCCGATGACATACTCGCAACAGCTACCAAATGTATTACCGATGTGATTAATTCACAAGGTCATATCGTAGTAGATTTTGCTGATGTGAGTACTGTGATGCGCGATGGTGGCGTGGCCATCCTCGGCAGTGCAATTGCCAATGGCGAAAACCGTGCGTATGAAGCGGTCGAAAAAGCGATCAACTCACCATTGCTGAATGACAATAATATTCGCGGTGCCAAAGGGGTATGGCTTAACATCAACACTGCCCATGGCGTACACGAACATACGCGTGACGTGGTAGAAATG
>JADYYU010000027.1 GCA_020853515.1 Chitinophagaceae bacterium
CGCCGCAACCGATATTTGTTTGTCCCTGTACGCCGGGAGAGATAAGCCCATCTTTACATCGCAGGTTGTACAGCATATAAATTTTTTCATATTTTATGCCTGGTAGTTCAGGAAAGTGGATAAAAGAATCCCTGCTGAACTTGGTTTGGGTATAGTTAAAAGTGGATGTAATAATGGTATCGCCGGGGGCCTGTGCAAAAAGTCCGTTGGCAAAACTGGCGCATAAAACCGCGAGAAGGAAAAATCTTTTCATGAAAATTTATATTGTCGTACAAATCTATGAAAAAAATGCATATTTCCCTGCATGATTCCGCATCATTCAGGGGGTACACAGAAACTTATTTCAACTTCCTCATGATATGGTCGGGCATAGCGCCTTCATGCACCAGAATAGCTGTTGTTTTATACTGAAAATAGGCTTTCGATACATACAAATAACCTTTGTAATCGTTTTTGTCGCCCCAACTGTTTTTTACCATGTAGTATTCTTTACCGTTCTGGTCTTTAGCCAAACCTACTATATGCATCCCGTGGTCGTCTGTGGTGGTGTAATTGTCAAATGCTTCTTCGCGTAAGGCGGGTGTGATGGTTCGTTCTTTTTGCGGACCGTCAAAAACTTTTTTGATCTCATCCGCTTCCATGTCTTCAAATTCTTTTTCAGGCACAATAGCCACACCGTTTTTCCAGCTAAAATATTTTTCGCTGACATCGGTAGCCCAGGCAACAGTATAGCCGTTTTGCAGGGCATTATCAACTACTTCCGTCATTTCATTGAGTGGCACATTGTAAACACTTTGCAGGCTCCAGTTATCAGGCACCATCATCAGGGTTTGTTCATAAAATGGGGTGTACAGGTAAGACGACATCTCAATATATTTGTCGGCCTGAATACCTACTACCTCGCTGGCAAAGGTAAGCGGTGTGTATTCTTTGCCTTTCCAGGTGAAAGTTTCAGGCACTTTGCCCAGGTAAGTATCCAAAGCGGCTGTAAAAGCGGGTAGCCAGTTTTTGGTGAGTTTACTGTTTCTGTTTTCAACGATCCCTTTTAAAAAGCCTTCGAGTGCTGCCTGCATTTCGCCGAATTTGTTTTTGGAAGTGCCATAGTTCAATCCGGTATAAACTTCATAAGGCACAGCGCCGTATTTTTTATAAATATTCACCACATCATGTAGTTCAGCGCCATCTCCCCAGCCAATATTACCGTGCATACGCACATAGTTTTTTGCTCTTTCGATATAGGCACATCTGGCGGTATAAATTTCAGAAATATCTACCAGTTGCTTGCCACCTCGCATCATTTCACTTTCAAGAAAAGAATTGCCTGAATAGCTCCAGCAGGTGCCTGAACTTCCCTGGTTTTTAACCGGTGAATCTTCAAGATCGATGATAGAAGTAAATTGAAATTTTTTGGCACTGTCCGATTTATTTGCATCCAGTGATTTTACAAGATTGTCTTGCGCTAAACCGGTAAACGCCCAGGAAGCAGCAAAAAAGGAAAGGATTATTTTATTCATTTTGCGAAAATAATAAACGAAATGAATATTGTTTGAATAATTTGGATGAGCGGTCGGAAACCGATGGCTTTTTGAATCTTACATCTGTGAGCGACTATTCAATCACCACCTTTTTCATACTTTGACTTTTACCATTCGATATTTTCAGCAGGTACATTCCTTTAGGTAATTCTTTTATACTGAATTCGATTTTGTTTGTACCACTGATGGTATACGACTGAACAGTTTTGAGAACCTGCCCTAAAGTATTGGTGAGTGTGAGAATAGTTTGCGTAGTTGAGCTGCTATTAAATTCCACCGTCAACTGATCGCTTGCAGGATTTGGATACACCTGAAAATACTTTTCATATTCCTGCGAATTAAGCAAAACAGGGAACGCGATGGTATTGATCGTTGTATTTGTAATAATGGGAGCATTGAAATCAAAATAGATCGAGGCTGTGTTATGAATCACATCCCCGATCTGATTGGTATTCTTTTGTTGTATGCTGTAAGCGATATAGCCATGGCTCAAAGGCTCATTGACATTGCTGTCGGGCAACATAATATGATCGAATTTAAATTTGAGGATATGGCCATTCAGAATTTCTATTGTATAAGGATGACTGAAAGCAGTGATCTTTAAAGTAGAGATATCTAATTGATCGCTGAGCGTGTCGAGGATAAAAATATTGTGCGCAGTATCGGTGCCGGTGTTTTGGAACCGGATCAGATAATGAAGCACTGAATCCTGCAGCGTGATATTACCATTGGGGCCTTCTCCGATGGGGTTGACAGACTTATTGTTAGGGTCGAAGGCACCTTGCACAAGACTCTGAAACTGAGAGTAGTGATTTGCCAGATTATAATCCGGGAAATTAGTTACATCAAAATTTGCATCACCTTGGATGAGAGTGCCGATAGGCAAATTAGCAGGAGTCAGAGCATCTACATAAAATACAAGGAAGCTATAGGACGGAATATTAATATTGTTCCAGATAATAGAGTCGGCGCCCGCAAGCGGATAAACTCCCTGATTGGCAGGATAGGTACTATTGAAAATTAATCCGTTGTTTAGTTTGAACCATAAATTGCCGGTAACCGGGTTAAAAGAATTATTAACAACAAGGATACTATAACCTGCGTTGAATCCGGGAACCAGTGGAAGGCAGGTGATCTGCACTGCAGCATCGGTATAAGTCATCGTGCTGTCTTTAAAATCTACATTTTGAATAATATTATTGAGGGCATTCACAGTGACAGAGCCTGGTTGTACGCAGGCATTTGGCACTAAAAGTATATTGTTGTTTTGTGCTATTGAGTAGCTGCCATAGGGTACATTTGAAAACTGGTAATCACCCGCATTATTGGTAACAGCCAATGCACCGTTTGACAAACTTAAATGTACATTATTAGCATCATTTTCACCCGGATCCTGCTGGCAGTTAGAATTTGCATCATGGAATATATGTCCGGAAACTGTGCCGCAATTGATGCCCAGGAAATTGACACTACTATTCAGCACTGTACAATCCCCGTTTATATCACTTATTTTTACAGTATAACTTCCTGATGTAATATTTACCAGATCCTGAGTCACCATGTTGTTATTCCATTGATAGGTAAGTCCAAAGGGATTGGCAGGAATAATATCGATGGCACCATCACCGGCCATATAACAACTCTCATCTTGTACAGCACTATTCACTGCAGTTGGTAACAGTCCTGAAAGTTGAATGATATCAAAAGGTGCCACTTTTATACATCCTGCTGGGTTACTGATCGTGACTGTATAATTACCCGCATTCAGGTTTGTGTACAGATTGACATTTTGTACAATATTGCCGGGCATGACAGTATAAGTATAAGCGCCACCGCCTGCACCGCCATTCGGAAAGAAGTAGCTGGGGCCCTGCACGCCGCATATAATGGTATCAAGGTTCGTCGTAAGATTGATATTGTTGATATCCGTCAAGGTATCAATAATACTGTTAGTGCATAAATTCGCATCGACGACACCGATCGTATAAATACCTGCAGCCAAATTATTGAAAATGCCTGTTCCGTTAATAATATTACCCGGGTTTAAGGTAAACGTATATGGAGGCGCACCTAGCGCGGGCGTGCATATTATGCTGCCATTATCGACGCCATTGCATTGACTGTTTGTGGATGTGTTGCTTAGTTGAATTTGGTTTGCGATGATTACCGTACTACCTGAACAACTATTGATATCTGTGACCGTAATGGTATAGTTTCCGCCACACATGTTGTCGAAAGTACCGGGCGTGGGTTGATTGGCGACAGGATTAATCGTATAATTGTACGGAGCCACTCCGCCTCCAATGTTTACTATTTCCACACTGCCCGCACAGTTACAGTAAAGATTGGAAAGCGTGTTCATCGTAAAATTCAGAGCTGGTGGCGACAAGTTCAGCACCGTAGAAACTGTGCAATTATATGCGTCAGAAACTACTATCGTGTATGTACCGGCGATTAAGTTATTAAACTGACCATTTGCCGCAACCACTGCCCCAGGTGATAATGTATAAGTATAAGCAGGCGTGCCACCGGCAGCAACTACAGTAATAGTGCCGTCGTTCATACCCAGACAGGTTGGATTGGTAAACGTTGCATTTGAAATAGTCAAAATGGGCGGTTGTGTAATTATACTGGTGGACGTAGCATTACATCCATTTGCGTCAGAAACCTGAATTGTGTACATACTTGCGCATAAATTACTGA
>JADYYU010000028.1 GCA_020853515.1 Chitinophagaceae bacterium
ATTTTTTTGTCCTGAGCGCCATAGTACACAATACCATTGCTCACCTTTGGAGATGAATTAATGCTGCCTCCTACTATAGCAGGTGATTGCCAAACATTGTTGCCGCTCAGATCTACGCTATGAATTTTGTCGCCAATACCAAGGTAGATCTTATCGCCTTCCAGTTGAGGAGAGCTGCTGCAGGGAGCACCTCCATCATAAGCCCACAATTGTGTGAGGGTAGTATCATAGCAATAGAGTTTATCGGCTGCTATGTATATTTTGCCGCTGTTTGCAGCCAAAGCAAGTTTGCCGGGAAACATGGTTGCCACCGATTTGTAAATCTCACCGGTGAGGATATCGATCGAATATAAATAACCGGCATCGGTGTGTATGTAGATCTTTTTTTTGTATAATACAGGGGTTCCTTTACAGGTACCATTTAAGATAACTTCCCATAATTTGGTGCCTGAATTAGCCTCGTAACTGATAAAATTATTATTGTCGGTGGCCACATACACCGCTTCATTCCGGTCTTTTGCCAAAGGCGGATCGGTGCTTTTAGTTTTTGCACAGCTAATAAATAAAATGGTGCATGCCCATGCCAAAAGAACGTATGATAATTTTTTCATAGAGTAAAGAAATTCTAACTAAAAACAAATATAAGCGAAATTGGCATACTAAGTATCACTAGGTGATGATTATTTTCTGCCTGAAACAAGGTTCAGCAAAGTGTACAGATAAGCATGAAAGCAAAATCGATCGCAGCAGGTGATTTTACTTGACAAGCTATCCACGTAACCTGCACCATTTTACAGTTCCGTCTCCAAATTAAGATGCCTGAGTACAAACCCCTGCAGTTCATCCTGGGTGATGGGTGTTCCTTTGATCTTATTGTAAGGAATGGCATCGATCAGAAACTCACTTCGGATGATCTTCACCAGTTGTCCGTTATTGATTTCAGGCACAATCACTGTTTTAAAATTTTGCAGAATATGAAGCAGATTCTTTGCAAAAGGCCTGATATAACGAAGATGGCAATGTGAGATTTTATATCCCTGTCCGATCAGATTTTGCACTACCGTGGTGATCACCCCATAGGTTGATCCCCAGCCCAGTACCAGTACATCGCCGCTTTCTTCCCCACTGCTGATGGTTTGTGCCGGAAAATAATCTGCCATCAGGTCTACTTTGGCCTGACGGGTTTTCACCATATGCTCATGATTTTCAGCATCGTAGCTTACATTTCCGGTAATATCCTGTTTTTCAAGACCACCGATGCGGTGTTCGAGTCCGGCGTGCCCCGGAATGACCCATGGGCGTACCAGTTTTTCGTTGCGCTGATAAGGCAGCAATTTCTCTTCACCTTCTTCGAGTTCAGTTTTGAATTTAACTTCAATCTCAGCGATATCTGCTATCTGCGGAAATTTCCAAGGTGCTGCGCCGTTGGCAATAAATCCGTCGCTCAGCAGTATCACAGGGGTCATATGTTCGATGGCCAGTCGGCAGGCTTCAATGGCCACTTTAAAGCAATCTGAAGGTGAAGAACTAGAGATGACAGGCATGGGGCATTCACCATTGCGGCCGTAATAAGCCTGCAGCAAATCACTTTGCTCCGTTTTGGTGGGCAATCCGGTAGAAGGCCCTCCTCGTTGAATATCGATGATCAGCAAAGGAATTTCGAGCATTACTGCCAGCCCCATGGCTTCGGCCTTGAGGGCCATACCGGGGCCCGAGGTGGTGGTAACACCCCGAGAACCTCCATATGAAGCTCCGATGGCAGAGGTGATCGCAGCGATTTCATCTTCTGCCTGAAAAGTGATGATATTATAATTTTTGTATTTGCTCAGTTCGTGCAAAATATCGGAGGCAGGCGTAATCGGATAAGAACCCAGAAACACGGGCAATCCTGATTTGTGTGCTGCTGCTACCAATCCTAGTGACAGGGCCGCATTGCCGGTAATACTGCGATAAATACCCGGTTCTACTTTTGCTTTGGCTACAGTATAACGGGATGTAAATATTTCGGTGGTATCAGCATAGTTATATCCGGCCTTGAGGGCAATCACATTACTTTGCAGGATGTCCGGTTTTTTACCAAATTTCTCCTCCAGAAACTTCACAGTATTATCCATATCGCGGTCGTACATCCAATAAAGGAAACCCAGCACAAACATATTTTTAGCACGGTCTTTTTCCTTGACGCCCAGTGAGGTGATGTCTTTCAGCGCTTCTCTGGTAAGTTTGGTCACGTCAATTTTGTACACGGTATAATTGCCCAGTGAGTTATTCTCGAGCGGATGATCGCCATCTGCATAGTTAGCTAAACGAAGATTTTTTGCATCAAATCCATCGGTATTGGCCACTATAATACCGCCCTTTTTAATAAAAGGCAGATTTACTTTCAGTGCTGCCGCATTCATTGCCACCAGCACGTCGCAATTGTCGCCCGGCGTATAGATCGCAGTGGACGAAAAATGAAGCTGAAAACCACTCACCCCCGGCAAAGTACCAATAGGGGCACGTATTTCGGCCGGAAAATCAGGAAAAGTAGAGAGGTCGTTTCCGCGTAAGGCGGTATTATTTGTAAACTGCGAACCGGTCAACTGTATGCCGTCACCACTGTCTCCGGCAAATTTTATCACAACATGTTCAAGTTCGTGAATTGTATTATTCATAATTGCGCAAAGGTAATAATTTTAGCAAGTAAAACCTGACCATAAAGCCTATTAACAATAAAAGCCGTAATTGACCGGTGATCGTAGCTTAGCC
>JADYYU010000029.1 GCA_020853515.1 Chitinophagaceae bacterium
GGGACTGCTTATATCGCATTGGCTAATCAGGAAGCTCAGGTCAGCACTATCGAAGGGAGCCATGAAATTGCTGAGCAGGCTGCTAAGCATTTTACGCAGATGAATATACACAATATAGCACAGCACACCGGTAATTTTGATGTCGTGCTGACAAATATTCTGAAGGGCATTGGTCAGGTGGATCTGCTGTTTGTAGATGGTAATCATCGTATGAAGCCTACCCTGCAGTATTTTAATGAAGCAAAGCCCTTTCTGCACCCTCAGAGCATCGTTATTTTTGATGATATCCACTGGAGTGAAGAAATGCATGCCGCCTGGCAGATCATAAAGGATGATCCGATGGTCACATTATCGCTCGATCTTTTTTACTTTGGAATTGTTTTTTTTCAAAAAGAATTTAAAGTGAAACAGGATTTTGTGCTGAGCTATTAACTGCTAATCATATAAAGGATAACAACTGGCCAAAACGCCCTGCTGAAAAATAAACGCAATGCGGATACCGCAGCTTGTGCTGCCAATTTTTTTAAAAGAATTATTCAGAAAACTATTTTCATATGCTTCAGCTATTTTTTGCAAGAGTATTGTTTCGGTCCACGAAACCGGAAACAGGGTTGATGACTTTTTCTTACTCACCCAGGCATTGGTTTTGGGATGTCTGACATCGATCCGGGCTTCCCACACGCCTTTTGCATTGGCAGGCCTGATCAGTTCACCGATCCGGTGGTGCGATGTCTTAAAAAAGTGGATCCCATAGCTCTTTCCCTTTTTTATTTCACCGGTAGTCATATGCGTCATGACTTCGCGTAACTGTTGTGAAAATTCTTCCGGACTCAGTTTTATGTTCTTGATCGTTTCGCTCATGATATCAAATGCGTGGGCACAAATTTACACCAGTACCCGGTAGCTGCCACCTTTGCAGGCAGAAAAATTAGCGTATCATTAAACGATCGATCAGGCTTCGTTGCTGCTGCGATTGGAGTATTACAAAGTACATTCCTGCGGAAAGGCCGGCAGTATTCATATCTGAAGTACCTGCAGTTGCTGCTTTTTGTGAAATGATCTGGCCCAGCCAATTGGTCACCAAAATCTGATCGCCTGCTTGTACTGCTTTCAACAGAATTTTTACCGGGCTATTCGCATCAACGATATTCGGATACAGCCTGTTGCCTCCCGGAGATGTATTTTTTTTCAGCGACTCAGTCACAGAATAGGATTCTTTACCATCCACATCGGACGCCAAAATACGATAGTAAACCACAGCAGATCCTGCATTTGACGGGTCGAGCCATTCATAACGATGTTTTTCTTCTGTGTTGATGGCCGGTATCGTCTCCATGGATTTAAAGTCAACCCCATTGCTACTTTTTTGGATTTGATAGGAGCTAATGTTTTTTTCGCTGATCACTTCCCATACAATTTGATTGAATGCTCCTGCATCATAGACATGCAGCGATTCAAAAAAGACAGGCAAAGGCACATTGACGGTCGGCGCAAAATACCAATGATCCAACAAGTTGCCATTTGACAGGCTCACCGCATTTCCGGCTGCTTTAAACTGCAGTACAGTAGAGCCATTGGCCGGAGCGGTCCAGTTAGCCACCCAACTTGTGGTACTTGGGTTCGCGCCACTCATGGCCCGCGGTGTATTCTGTCTCCAAACACCTGAACCCACCGTAGTGCCCGGTGTGACAGGGCTGAGTGTGCCGATATTATAACTCATGGCAAAGCCAGCGCCCGGTTTATTGGCCAGTGAATTTACAGTGATTTCTAAGGGGTATGTTTGCCCGTTATTGTACACAAGGGGTCCACCATTATTGAAATTAATAATGACGGACGTATTGGCATTGGCAGCACCGTGGCAGGTACAACCGGTAACGGGGGTATTCAGATCCGGACCGGTGCTGTAGGAAACATTGGTGAAATAAATGATGCCAAGTGTGAGCGTTGTAAAAATAAATTGTAAAATTTTTTTCTTCATGGTTAAGCTTTTTTTATGAATGATAACCGGCTTTTTTAGTGGGGGCATACCGGCACCGTAAAGATAGATGTTGCAACTTGTAATTTCTATCATTGCGGTTAAATATTTTTAGCCGGCATTTCCTGTTTCATTTGCACAGGCGAATCTGTTTACATTTGTACAGCCTCGTTTTTCCACAGCATTTTGCGGTAACGCAGTATAAAGCAGATCGTTACACCAGCCATTAAAACCATAAAAAAGCCATAATACCTGGCGCCTGTTAAGTGGCTCAACAGGCCACCCGCACTGATATTGCTGTTGATCAGTGAAACCAGATAATTGCCCAGCGAAATGGTTAGAAGCCAGAACGACATAATAGTACTTTTCATTGAGAGGGGGGCCTGCGCATACGCATATTCAAGGCCGGTTAAATAGACCAGTATTTCGGCAATGGTGAGCAGCAGATAAGCCAGTATTTGCCAGCCTGCAGATGGATGATGCCCCTGATCGATCTGAACCTGCAACAGAAAGATGATCACAAAGGAGCTTATAAGAATCACAAAGCCGGAAACAATCTTCAGATGCACACTCAGATGCACACCTTTTTTTTCAAAGTAGGGATATAATACACTCCCGAAAAGCGGAGTCAGGATCAGAATCATCACCGGGTTGGCAGCCTGCACCTGCTGTGGTAGCAAGGTGTAGCCAAAAATGGTCAGATCAAGTTTGGTAGCCTGTATTACCCACTCAGAGGTGCTTTGGTCGCTGAGCATCCAGTACACAGGAACAAATGCAAACAGACCCAGTACTTTCCATACCGAGAAGATGGCTTTGACAGATGCTTCCGAAAATTTTTCGCGGGCGATATCGGCGGCTTTCTCTCCTTTCAGCAGACGTTTACCCTGAAAGAGAAGGTAGCAGTTTATGCTGATAAAATTCTCTTTAGGAAATCCTGTTGGTGGCACTCGGGTGTATTTTTTCATGCCCAGAAAAAAAACGACAGTGGCCAGCAACATCAGGCAACCTGGAATTCCAAAGGCGACCCGTGGCCCGTAATGGGTGAGAAACCAGGGAATCAGAAGGGTGGAAAAAAAGGAGCCGAAATTGATACTGAGGTAAAACCAGCTAAATGCTTTGTTGATCAGACTTTTGTTGCTTGCGTCAAACTGGTCGCCCACATTGGCCGAAACACAGGGCTTGATGCCCCCGGAGCCTATTGCGATCATAATGAGCCCCGTCATAAAAAACGAATAGTTATCTGTAAAAACAGCCATCATCAGATTGCCGGCGCAATACACTAATGACAACCAAAGTATGACCGCATATTTACCCAAAAACCAATCGGCCATTAAAGCGCCTGCTATTGGCAGTAAGTAATTTAAAGTAATAAAGAAGTGAGTGGCTTCATTGGCTTTCGCTTCAGCGGCCAACTGCAGCGAAGGGTCACCGGATGGGTTAAAAAAATGGGTGGCCAAAAAAATGGTCAGGATGGCCCTTAAGCCATAGTAGCTGAATCGTTCGGCAGCTTCATTCCCAATAATATATTTGATTGATGCAGGAAATTTTGGTGTTGACATAGATGTTACTTTGCAACAAGGTCAAACAAATTAAAACAACATACAAGGCAGATTCGGCAAAGCGTGTTAATAAGCCGCCGGGACGAAAGCATTGATCGCCGGTAGTTGATCTTTATACTTCTGAAGGACTGTCATTAGAAAAGCACTCAAACCGGAAATCAGCATTGTCATTGCTTTATGAAGACTGTTGTGCTCCAATATGCAACAAAATAAATTAAAGGCCTTTAAAAAATTCGGTTGCACGGTCTTTGTAATTCCGGCTCATTTTTAGCAAGGGGCCATCTTGCATAACCACCTGATATTCTCCATTCAGATGCGGAATAAATTCTTTTACCCTGTTTATATTAATAATATGCGAACGGTGAATTCTGACATACTGCTGTGGTGGCAGTGCCGATTCAAGCGCTTGCAAGCTGCCATTCATCAGGTAATTTTTACGGCCTGTATATACCTTTACATAGTCGCCGGCCGCTTCAAAACAGATGATGTCACAGACTGGAATAAAAAATACTTTTCTGGCTTCCCGGATCATGATCTTATCAAGGAAACCGGTGTTTTCCTTCTGCGATGATAGTATTTTGGCCAGCCCGGTTAAAATAGCATTTTCCTGACTGCTTTCCTGAAACGCTAAAAATTTTTGCACTGCTTTTGCAAATTTATCTTTCGCAAAAGGTTTTAATAAATATCCCAGCGCATTGACCTCAAAAGCCTGCAGTGCGTATTGTTCAAACGCAGTAGTAAATATGATGTAGGGGTTGTGTTGTGAACCCAGCGCTTCGATCAGCTCAAAACCATTCATTTGCGGCATTTGTATATCCAGAAACAACAAATCTGGCTTGAGCGAAAGGATTGCTGACAAGGCAGCTCTGCTTTCTGTGTATTTACCGGTCACCCTGATTTGATCAAATGACAGCAGGTAATTTTCTATTACGCCAAAACTCAGCGGTTCGTCGTCAACAAGGATAGCCGTATAGTTATGAAACATAAAGGGGTATTGATATTTGAGCAATTGTATTTACTTGATCGGTATATAATTCAAGCGTTGCGGCATCCTGATAATGTTGTTGCAGCCTTGCACTTACATTCTGCAGTCCGATGCCGAACCCTGCAACCGGATGCGTTCGGTTATGCGACGTTGTATTGCTGATAGCCAGGTTAAGCATATGATCATGAATGTAAATACGGACGCCGATGGTACAGGGCTTGTCACTTTGCTCAACGCCAAATTTGACCGCATTTTCAGCCAGCGGTTGTAATGTAAAAAAAGGAATTTTAAGGTGCCATGCTTCCGGGCTGATGTCAAAAGTACATTCCATCCGATGGTCGTAGCGAATTTGCTGCAACGATAAGTAGAGTTTGATCATTTCCACTTCCTCCTCGACGGTAATAAATTCGCTGTCTTGTTTTTGCAGCGTTATCCTTAGCAGGTCGCTCAGTTTACTGAGCATGTCGGCTGCTTTTTTATTTTCATTTTGCAAAATGAGGGACAGCAGTGACTGATGTGCGTTAAACAAAAAATGAGGTTGAATTTGTTTTTTCAGTGATTGGATTTGAGCCAGGGCCAGATCGTATTTCAGATTTTTATTTTGCAGTTCTGTCTCCAGCAGGCTTTGCTTGGTACTGTAAAGTGACTGCATGTAAACATATAAATTTACCATCCCTACAATTAAAAAATAGTTGATCACATAACCAAAGTACTTATTCAGAAACGGTACCATTAGTTCACGCACCAGCACAGGTCGGTGATAATACTGTTCGGCAAGTGGTTTTAAAATAAGCAATTCAATGCAAAATTCCAGCGATAGCAGCAGCGTGCCCAACAATAGATGAAGGGATATAAATACCACCAGATGACAGTTTTCGATATTTATTTTCAGCGCAAAAAGAATAATGGCCGGTGTCAGTAACAGCCAGACCATCCAGCGTAGCAAGTATTGTTTTTGTTCAATCTGATCCATGAATGCGGCCCCAAAATAATAAGATGCTATCAGTTCGGTAGCGTACACCAGCATACCCAGTAAGGCCCAGAAACAAAGTACGCCGGCAATGACCAGTGCCTTATGTTTTTTGATCAGTTGAAAATGGGGAATGAATAACATAGAAACGAGGTGGCCGATTTTGAATCAAATATACATAGTCAAAAATATTTCAGACAAATAGAATGCTGTAAATTCAACGGGCTGCTTCATTTATTCAATGCCTGCATTGAGCGTAAACAAAGTTTTAAATTTCTTGAGTCGCAATGCTTACCCTGTGAAAAATCTTTAACAGCACCTTCACCCCTGAAGTTCTCTGGTCTTGTGTAACAGGATCTGATCTCCCATGTGCAGGCTGCAGCATCCATTGCAGCATGCAGATCATTATTTTACATTTCCGTCGCTGTCAACTTCAATTACTTTGTATTGCATGGCATCGAGTCCTGGTTTTAATTTTTCAAGGTCACCTGCCA
>JADYYU010000030.1 GCA_020853515.1 Chitinophagaceae bacterium
AAACCCTGATGCTGACCATGACCCGTATCCTCAACCTGCAGGAAGATTTCTTTCTCACAGGCGATGAAACCACCCTCAGACCCATGATACTGAAAGATATTTCAGACCGTACCGGCCTTGATATTTCTACCATTTCAAGGGTAGTGAACAGCAAATATGTACAAACCGAATTTGGCACTTATAAACTCAAGTACTTTTTTTCTGAATCAATGTCAACCGATAGCGGAGAAGAGGTGTCTACACGGGAAGTAAAAATGATCTTGAATGAAATCATCGGTGGCGAAGAAAAAAAACAACCCCATTCGGATGAAAAACTGACCGAAATGCTCAACGAAAAGGGCTATAATATTGCGAGAAGAACTGTGGCGAAATACAGAGAACAACTGAATATCCCGGTTGCCCGGCTGAGAAAAGAATTGTAAATAATGCTAAGCCGCTTGTGACGATTGCTTCGTACCCGACAGAGAGTCTTTGTATACAGTGCTTTTTTATAATTGGTCGTTAACGTTATTTTCAATCCAACTAATCGGCTAATTTTGTAGCATGCAATCGCCGGTAAGCATTTCTGTCATAAGAAAGGTAAACCAGCACCCTGCAGCTAAGCCCTTCATTTAAATACGCGATAAAAACTCATGAATACAACCATCAAAACCATTTTATTAACCGTACTCACCTTGTCTGTTTTCGCCATTGCACTCATTGAACTGAGTGGTGTGAGCACCCATGCTTTATATAATAAATATGGCATTGGCAACGGACATGATGCACCTCATATTGACAGGGAAGATCAGGCAAAAAAAGATGAAGCCGTGAAGAAAATGCCCCAAACAACCCTCGAAGTTGCTGAAACAAAATTTGATTTTGGAAAAATAAAAGAAGGCGAAAAAGTACGGCATACCTATATGGTGAAAAATGCCGGCACTAACCCGCTTGTGATCTCAAATGTGCAGGTTTCATGCGGTTGCACAGCACCTTTTTTTCCAAAGGAACCGATACAGCCCGGCAAAACCGGAGAAGTGACGCTTGAATTTAACAGCGCCGGCAAGGAAGGTATGGTTAATAAAAATGCATTGATCGTTGCCAACGCCGATAATGCTCCTTTCTCTATCGGCTTTTCGGCAGAAGTAGAAAAAAAATAAGTTCACCCACTTTCAACAGGCCGCATTATTTTTATATTTAAATTCATGAGATCACATTTTGGCATTACCCCTTTTAAATAGAAAAAATAACCCGGCCAAGCCAACACAGGAACTGGGCTTTATCGATCATCTCGAAGCACTGCGCTGGCATTTGGTGCGTATGGCCGTGGCGCTGTTTATCTGCTCTGTAGTAGCATATATTTATATCGGTGAAATATTTGACAAAGTAATCCTGGCACCTACACGCAAAGATTTTCCTTCTTATATATGGCTTTGCAAACTCGGCGAGCTGATGAATGTGAAAAGCCTTTGCCTCGATGATGTCAAAATGAGCTTTCAGAATACCCAGCTTTCCGGACAGTTTATGATGAGCTTTTCGGCCTCGTTTCTGTTTGGTTTTATCATTTCGTTTCCTTACCTCGTGTGGGAGCTGTGGCGCTTTATCAGACCCGCCTTAACGGCCCGCGAATTACAAAATTCAAGAGGTATTATCTTCTGGATCTCGCTGCTGTTCTTTTGTGGTGTCTGGTTTGGCTACTTTATCATTACCCCCTACACCGTCAATTTTTTTGCAGCTTACACACTTAGCAGCCAGTTTCAAAATATCATCAAAATCGATGACTACCTCGACTCTGTGATGAATCTCGTGCTCGGTACAGGCATTGTTTTTGAACTGCCGGTGGCGGTTTACTTCTTGTCTAAACTCGGTATGCTCACGCCGGCTTTTATGCGGGAGTATAGAAAGTATGCTATTGTGATCATTCTGATAGTGGCGGCTGTTATTACACCGCCAGATGCCGTGAGTCAGATCATCGTCACGATTCCATTGTGGATCCTGTACGAACTAAGTATCGTGATCAGCGGGCGGGTACAAAAAGAACGGATCCGGAAAGAAAAAGAATTTTTCAGCAACTGATAATTTCAGATACTGCAACCGTGAATAGGAATCAGTCGCCTGAAAAAAACGACTGTATATGAGCCATCATCAACGCGCACCGGATCTTTTCGATAGGGTGTTGCATCTGCGGCACCACATACAGACTACCCCGTTTACATTGTTTGTAAACATTCACTGTTTCTTCTAAAGTCACCATCGTGTCGCGGTCGCCCAAACCCACACAAACAGGTTGATCGAGCGCTGCCAGCAAACTGATATCCAGCGGAGGGTCTGCCGCTAACTGTGCGATCAGCGAAGCTGTGTCCGACATCACTTCTTTCCAGTTGTGAGCCACATGCAATTGAGAAAGATAAGCGGCGTATTGCGGCACTTTTTCAAGTATTTTTTCTGCATTCAGCATCGCAGCTTGTTTGGAGCCTTCGTCGGTGGTCCAGTTAAATTTGGTGCCCAGGGTCATCACTTTGGCAAACAGATCGGGCTTTTGTGTCATGGCGTTCAAGGCGATATAACCACCCATGCTGTATCCGAAAACCGACACCGGAGCGTCCTCCTGCTGTTCAATATGTCGGATCAGAAAACCGGTAAAAGCTTCGATACTAAAATCAACGTCCCTGGCTTCCTGACCATGACCGGGAAAATCGATGGCCATACAATCGTAGCATTCGCTGCAGGATTTTATCAGCGCATCAAAATTGGA
>JADYYU010000031.1 GCA_020853515.1 Chitinophagaceae bacterium
CGGTACACCATCACTCCTTCCTCGCGGCCCATCCCCGTATAGACAGCCATAGCATCTATGCCTCTCTTTTTCAGACCCAAAACCTGATCCTTCATCAGCGCGATCAGCGGCGAAACTACCAGACATGCACCGGGCATTAACAACGCCGGTATCTGATAACAAATTGATTTTCCTGCACCGGTAGGCAATACAGCCAAGGTATCTTTCCCTTCCAGTACATGAAGGATGATTTCTTCCTGCAAGGGTCTGAACTGCTGGTATTGCCAGTACTTTTGTAATATGGAATGGGGCGTGTGCAAATCAGTTTTCAGCATGCAGTTTTTTTCGTGAATGTCCAGACTCTTAGTGGTGCTATTTACAAAGCGGTCTTTACATTTTAAAAGTACGGTTTTATATTCTAGTAAATTTCATATCAATGGACGGTGTGATACCCAGCCCGATATTCAGGCCGGTAAATTTGTACTGCGTAGAATGAATAGACTTTTGCAGGGCGTTCGCCTTAAATAGCGCCAACAGAATAGGATACAAGAAAGTTTTTTCTTTATTTTCTTCCAGTATTTGTGCTTCCGCTTCGTCGCTTATATTTTCGATCTGATCGAAACTTAACTGCACAGAGGGCGGCAGACCGAGGCTCACATCAATAGCAGTTACAGTATAGCCACATTGTAAAAAAATACCGGTAGAACTTTCCACAGCCCCCCATATTTCGTTGATCTTCTCAACACCATATTCTTTCACAGTATCTACGATCTCCTTTTTAAACAAGCCGGAAACCTGTGCGCTGAGGTCGTTTAGTTTTTCCTTTGCTGAGTCAATTATCTGATCCATTTCTGTACATTTTTAGATTGTATGCGAATATAGAAAAATACAGGCGCAAAGTCAAAACCGGTTAAGGGGCAAAAGGCATTTCTTTTTGCAGAAATTGATTACCTTCACTTTGGCATTCCTTCTGGTTATGAAAAGAATTCTGCAACTTTTAGTGCTGTTCATCAGTGTGAAATCGTTTTCTCAAAACGCCTATACTCCCATAAATTTTGATACGAGTTGTTATTGGGTAAATGAACTAAATATATACCTGGGTGGTACTATTTGCGCTGGCACTTTGATGACCTATATTGAAAAAGATACGATCATAAACTCCCTGCAATACTTCAGAATGACAACCGTGGCAGCTTCGTCTGATGTGGGTGGAAATTGCGTTAAAGGATACAACCAATCTGTTTTTGTGAGAGAAGATACCAGTCAGCGGAAAATATTTAAATACATCAGCGGAAATATTGAAGAAACCCTGCTGGATTTTAACTTAAATACAGGCGACACGATTGAGATCGGAATTGGCCGTTTTCAAATTGACTCTGTGAGCATAGATACTATTTATAATATTCCAAGAAGAAGGCAATGGTACCATGAAATCTTAGGCGGCACCTATTCGACCATTGAGGGCATTGGCAATACAATGAATTTCCCCTACACGGGTTATGGAGAGTGGGATACACCCTATTTTAAACTGCTATGTTTTGGCAAAAATGGCACCACCTATTATGGGCAGAACAGTTGTATGAAATTAGCTCCTTTATCGATAACTGATGCTTCCGCAGATAAACTTTTTGTTCAGGTAGCTGAAAACATTTTAACGGTAGAAACTAAGGACGAAACATCTGTCATGACCATTTATAATATTTTGGGGAATCCCCTGTATTCGGAAAAAATCCATTCCGATCATTATACAAAAGATCTTTCCGCTGATTTACATAAAGGATTTTATGTGATTTGTGTCAGCGGCAGAAACGGTAAAACTGTTTTGAAAGTAGTCGTAAAATAAGATTCGCTCCATATACCCGAAATAAAAAAAGCGGCACTTTCGGACCGCTTATAATTATTTTAATGAGCATTTTACTTCACCGTTTCAGCACCTTCAATCAACACGATGGTTTTATTATTATTCATTTCCACAAAACCACCTTCGATATTGTAGACTTCCTGATTGTTCTTGTCTTTCAATATTTTCAACTGACCTTTACCCAGGGCAGCCACGATCGGCGCATGGTTGTCAAGCAATTCAAAATAACCTTGTACACCGGGCAATACTACGCCCATGATGTCGCCGTTAAATATTTTTCGTTCTGGAGTGAGGATGTCTAAATGCATTGTTTTTAATTTGAAAATTCGATGATTTGAAAATTTGAAAATGAAATTCTGATGAAGAGCTATACTTTTAATAAATGAATTCTGCGAAAACCTGAATAAGAAAATGATCTGTAAACTTCCAAAACGCTACCCATTTTCAAATCATCAAATTTTCAAATTGAGTCATTAATTCTTCGCCGCTTCCATCATCTTCTTACCTTTTTCAATCGCATCATCAATGCTACCTACCAGGTTGAAGGCTGCTTCAGGATAAGAATCTACTTCACCGTCCATGATCATATTAAAACCACGGATCGTTTCTTCGATCGGTACAAGCACCCCTTTCAAACCGGTAAACTGCTCTGCCACATGGAAAGGCTGTGAAAGGAAACGCTGTACTTTACGGGCACGCGCTACTGTCATCTTATCTTCTTCACTCAATTCATCCATACCCAGAATCGCAATGATATCCTGCAATTCTTTATATCGTTGTAATATTAATTTTACTCTGTTGGCTGTATTATAATGTTCATCACCCACAATAGCCGCAGTCAGGATACGTGAAGTAGAATCCAACGGATCTACCGCAGGATAAATACCCAGATCCGCAATTTTACGACTCAATACCGTAGTGGCATCCAAGTGGGCGAAAGTTGTTGCCGGCGCCGGATCGGTCAAATCATCCGCAGGTACATATACC
>JADYYU010000032.1 GCA_020853515.1 Chitinophagaceae bacterium
AAAAAATGAGACAGGCTCAGTTGTCTCATTTTAAAAACAAAAATAACATTGAAATAAAAATGAATATTCCGGCTGTTACAAATCAAAATTCAGGCCAAGAGATAATAAAGCGGTTTCCTGCAGAAAATCTGCCTCAGTCAAATTATAGCTGCCTGATAATTGCACCTGTAATTTGATATGTTGCAGTCCACCTCTGAGCGTAATTGCAGGTTCCGCCATAAACAACGATTTGTTTGATTGCAGGTAAGCTGCCTGGTCAATATTGTTATATGTGAGGCTACCCCTGATACGGCTATAATTTACGGAAACCAATCGGGATGAAATTGCTGCATGAAAATACTTTGATTTAAATCCGATATTGGGCTGCAGAGCCAGACGCAAAATGTTTGCATTAAGCTTACCTGTTGTAGTTGGGTATGCGGTGACCGTGCCGGGCATATCATTTTCCATACCCCCATAACCCACCAAACCATAGGCTTCAAATATAAAATGATTGGCTATGGGTAAAAAGTATCCTGCCCCCACTTCACCTAAACTTCCATGACCATCATTACCGTTGTTTTCACTTTTGGGAATAAACAAGGCTGCGTTGGCCATAATACCGATTCTTTGTGTAAGCGCAAACGCACCCTGTACTTCAAGCTGCTTGGCATTTCCGGCTGCACTGAGGTTCAGCTCTCCCCGCTTTGTGAGCAAGGGTACATTTTGTGTATTCGGAACATAGTATTTTGGACTGCACGCGCTAAACAAACAGCAAGCGGAGGCGACTAATAAGGCATATCCTGGTTTCATCATCTTACTTTTAAATCTGCATTGTAAATCTGAAACAAAGGTCTGTCACAAGTATGTCTGAACTATTGCATAATTATGTGCAAATTTTATAACCTGTTTACTTCAGCCGCGACGCACTCCGTAAATCCTTTTGGGCAATTAATGCGGATTTTGCAGCAGGCACATTGCAACAACAACATTCAGCGACCTGGCAGCATCTCTCTTCACTTGTGGCGCGAGAAGGCCACTCAACCACATTGCTTTAACCGGATTTTGCTGCGATTGTCTATTCATGCACCCCCTCAAATTCGGAATCTAAATTCCGGGGTTAAGTCGAAAATTCAATGGGCTAAATTTATCGAATTAGCTTAAATGCATTCTCTATCTTTGTGCGATGAAAAATAAGTACTTCTTCATACTCTTCTGTACCGTTTTTTTTACGCAAAAAATGAACGCGCAGCTTACGCTTTTAAATGAAAATTTCAGCACCTGCAACGGAGTGTTACCTGCAGGATGGCAACAATACAGTGTAACAGGATCAGACAGCTGGAAATGCACCGTTACAGGATTTACCGACAAAGGCGTGTATATGAACGGCTATAGCGGAGGCAATAATAATAACAATGAAGACTGGCTCATTTCACCCTCACTGGATCTGAGTAGTTATTCGGAGCCCAACCTATATTTCTGGAGTAGAACAAAATTCAACGGTAACCCGATCGAGATTCGCGTTTCATCAAATTATGCCGGGAGTGGTAATCCAAATCTTGGCACCTGGACTGCATTGCCTGCAGCATTGCCGGCCGTCAACAGCGATGTCTGGCAGCACACAGCAAATGTTGACCTGACCCTGTATAAAAATCAACCCTTTTATATAGCCTGCAAATACACATCAAATGTCAATGCAGCAGCCTTATGGCGACTTGATGATCTGCAGATTTTTGAAAATGCATTGAGTCTGTCTAAAAAATTTATCAATACAGGTCAATGCGCGGCCGGCTCATGGTCTGCCGGACAATCCTTTCAGTTTACCATGAACGGACTCAGCGGAACCTTAACCCTGAATGCGCCTTCGCCCTTTCAGATTTCAAAAGACAATGTGACCTTTGCCAGCCAGTTAACCTACAACGCTGCCGCCTCAGGAATTCCACAAACAGTGTATGCAAGGATCAGTCCCACGGTAACCGAAAAAGTGTACCACGATTCGCTTTTATTCACCTATAACGGACATCCGGTAAAAGAGAAAGTACTGGTACTGGGTACTTCATTGCCGGATGACCGCACGTTGCGGGTTGTAAACTGGAATATGCGCTGGTTTGGTGAGCCTGTGATGTGCAATTGTGATACGGCCCTTGCGAAAAGCAATGCCATCTTGGTATTTAAAGATCTGAATGCGGATATATACTGTTTACAGGAAATGGTCAACGTCAGTCAGTTGAATTCACTAACCGCTGCTTTGGGGCCTGCTTATCAGAGCGCTGTTTCTACGTTTTGCTCCGGCGTAACCAATGCCAATGATCCCTATTACGGCACCTGTCAAAAATTAGCCTATATCTACAACACACAAAAAATTCAGAATCTGGGCACTTTTGGTTTACTGGCTTCGACCTACCCCTCCGACACGATGCCCTACTATTGCTTTGGTGCAGGACGTTTTCCTTTTGTGATGAAAGCAAAAATATTACTTGCAAACGGTGCCAGTGATACGGTGTTGTTCGTTAATTTACATGGCAAAGCATACGACGCCCAGCAAGACTACAACAGAAGGCTGTGCGCTGCGCAAAATATGACTGATAGTCTGAATGCGTTGTTTCCGAACAAAAAAATAATGGTGATCGGCGATTACAACGATTTTCTGGAAGGTAGCACGGTCACCGGAAATATCAACTCGCCTTATAAGTATTTGCTCGACAATGGTTTTACAGGCATTACATTGCCATCCAAATATCCCGGTCAAAGTACCTATGCATGGTCTACCGACTACATCATAGACAATATTGCCTGCAAGCCCGATCTGTACAATCAGTATATCGACAGCAGCTTTTTTATTTTCAACGAAGCAGGTCAGTATATTTCGGATTATGCCAATACCACCAGCGACCATTATGCCTGTATGAGTTACTACAAATTTAATTTTCCCAATACCCTTGAAGACCAGCATCAGCAAGCGCGCGCATTTAATTTTACCATTCAAAATCCTTCGGCCGAAACACTGACCATCTTCCGCCATGGTTCAG
>JADYYU010000033.1 GCA_020853515.1 Chitinophagaceae bacterium
ACCTATATGAAAATTGACTCATGCGGCCCTTTCAGCGCGCAGATCACCAACACCAGCACTTACAATAATGCCACACCGCCCGCCAATGCAGGATATAGCTGGGATTTTGGCGACGGCACTTCTTATGTCGGTCAGTTTCCGCCGCTGCATAATTTTCCGGCTGCTGCCACCTATACCATTACCTTAACCATGACTGATCCGAATGCCTGTAACAATCCGGCTACCTTTCAGTTGGTGATCGATTTTTCAACCAGTATTGTGAAGTCTGCTTTTATCATGCCCGACAGTATTTGTCTGCCGGCTCTGGTCAATTTCCTCGATCAAAGTACCAATGCCACAACCTGGAACTGGACTTTTGGCGACGGTAACACATCAAACGTGCAAAATCCGAGCAATAATTATTTAACGATCGGTACCTATACCGTATTTCTTGTTTCCGGCACTCCGAATACCTGCAATAAACTGGACAGTTCATCAAAGGTGCTCACTGTACTGCCGACACCCAATGCCGATTTTAGCTGGTCGCCCAACCCGCCCGAACCAAACACTCCGAATGAGTTTACCAACCTCTCAACAGGGGCTACTAAGTACCTGTGGGATTTTGGCGACGGCAGTACGTCGACCAACAAAGATGATATACATATCTATGAAAAAGACGGTACCTACACCGTTTGTTTAACTGCAACCAACGACTATGGCTGTCGCGACACGGTCTGTAAATCTGTACGCGGAATCGTAGTGCCGCTCGTAGATGTACCTTCAGGATTTTCTCCCAACGGAGACGGTATCAACGATGTTGTGTACGTGAAGGGCTATGGCATCGACAAAATGACTTTCCGCATCTTTAACCGATGGGGTGAAAAGGTGTTTGAATCTACCGAAAAATCCAAAGGATGGGATGGTCGTTATAAAGACAAAATGCAGGAAATGGAAGTGTATGCATATACACTGGCCGTTACATTTTTTGATGGTACCAAAACCACCAAAAGCGGAAATATCACCTTACTTAAATAATTAAAAACTAAAGACGTGAAAAAATATTTATTGATCCTGATTTTTATCGGAGGCCTGTATGGGCCGGCCTGCGCGCAGGACCTTCATTTTTCGCAGTATTATAATGCACCTATGCTGCTGAATCCGGCCAATACGGCCTTACTGCAAAACTCCGATTGGCGTGCCGGTTTAAATTACAGAAATCAGGGCGCTACCGTACCGGTTCCTTATAATACATTCAGTTTTTTCTCCGACTTCGGACTGTTGCGCAATCAATGGGACAACGCCTGGCTGGGCACCGGAGTGGCTGTGTGGCGCGACGTAGCCGGCAACGGCAATCTGGCACTCACCAAAGTGCAGGGTAATCTGGCCGCTCATGTAATGACCGGTGAAAAAACAAGTTTTTCGGCGGGTATGGGTGCAGCCTATTGTCAGCGCAGTGTCGACTTCAGCAAGCTTACCTACGATGTACAATGGGACGAATTTTCATTCAATAAAAGTGTTTCTAACCAGGAGTCTTTCAGCACCCAAAAAACAACGTTTATTGATGTCAATGCCGGAATGAATTTTTCTTATTTCAACAATGATAATTTTTACGTTAAAGCCAGTGTAGCCGCTGCTCATTTAAACCGCCCCACTGAAACTTTTTATGGAATGTCAAACAAAATTGGCCTGCGACCCTTGCTGAATGTGGATGTGGTGTATAAAGCCAATGACAATATTATGCTGTCGCCTTCTGTTTATTACACCCGTCAAAAGAAAGCAAGTGAACTGGTTGGTGGTACACTGATCAACATTAATGCTTCCGGCGGCGGCCCTACCCTTGATGCCAACGAAATTATTTTAGGCGTTTTTTACCGTAATAAAGATGCCATTATTGGAGTAGCAGGATTTAAATGGAAACAAAACCGGGTGACCTTTAATTATGACCATACGGTATCTCAGTTAAGTGCTGGAAATAACGGTGTGGGCGCCATGGAAATTTCACTCATTATTCAGGGCAATTACCGCAAAGACGGAGAATCGACCAAGGCCTACGGTTGTCCGCGTTTCTAAACTTATTTATAATAGCCGCTGGCCAATATTTCATTTAATACCTCATCGGGAACCAAATACCGGATCGATTTTTTCTGCTTTACCAGACTTCGGATATAGGTAGAGGAAATGTCGAGCAGGGGGGCTTCTGCTATTTCTATCTCACCGCCGCTTGCAGGATCTATTTCAAAACCCGGACGGCGGTAAACAATTATTTTATATTGGCTCAGCAACTGCTGATAGTTTTTCCACTTTTTAATATTCTGAAAACTGTCACTGCCCATCACAATACAGAATTCATGCTGAGGATATTTTTCCTGCAGATACACCATCGTATCGATGGTATAGGAAGGCCGTGGCATAGAAAATTCAATATTGCTGGCTTTAAATTTGGGCTCATGCTCAATGGCGATCTGCAGCAAATGCAGGCGGTGATTTTCATTCAGCAAACTGCTGCTTTCTTTAAGCGGGTTGTGCGGTGATACTACAAACCACAACCTGTCTACTTTACAATTGCTCAGCACATGACTGCCAATAATCAAATGTCCGGTATGTACCGGATTAAAACTTCCGAAATACAGCGCTATTTTCATGCAATAAAAACTTTAACAAATGTTAATACCCTTGATATCACTACATAGGTACGTCGTAAATTGATTTTGAGCAAAAAAATACTTGACAATATCATTCCTTTTTGTAATCTTTACTATATGAATTGATCTTTACAACGTAATTTATTTGGTCCGCGAAGATGGGAATTATTTTTAATTCAGGGCGGATAGGGATAAAATCCTGTCAGCCCGCATACTGGTGTTTCCACCTTCGATGTGACCAAACCCAATTCTCAGGCTGGCGTTTGATACTTTGTTCCAGATGTTGTACATAGGATTCGGTGATTTCACCTTCCTTTGTATCACGCGGATTATCAAATGCCAGCTTTAGTTTTATTTCATAGTACCCTCTTTTTATTTTTACGATTTCTCCAAAATACACCAGGTTGTTATATCGCCGGGCTACAAATTCGGGACCTTTAAAAAAGGCTGTTTTGCGATGCAGAAAATCATTCCACGACACCCTTTTTGGATCACTTGGATTTTGGTCGGCAATAAACCCCCACAATATTTTTTCGTTTTGCACCCGGGCCATTTCCTGTTGCATGTCCTGTACCGCTATCAGCCGGGTTCCGCTGCGGCCTCGCAAATACAGATAAATGCGGTTGAAGGCGGTATTACTTAAAGGCATGTACAAGCCTGTAAAGCGACGCGGCGCACGCCAGTTGCAAAGCACGGTAGCCCATTCCCAGTTAAACTGATGCGACATATAAGCCTGTCCGTTCCGGTCTTGCTGCGTCATGAGGTCAAAGGCTTCCCAGTTGCATTGAATACGCTTGTCTAGTTGCGTTTTAGAGATCGACATCAGTTTCACTGTTTCCACAATACTGTCGCAGAGATTTTTATAATATTTGCGCGCGATCTGCCGCCGTTCTGTTTCAGTTTTTTCCGGAAAAGAGCATTGCAGATTGTGCATCGTTACCTGTATCCGGTATTTTAAAACATAAAACAACAGCAGAAATAGCAGATCGGATACCAGAAACAACACACGCAGCGGTAGTAAGGAAACAAGGTAAAAAATTAAAAATAGCAAATAATACAAAGCTCTCTTATTTTATAACGGATTAATCAGCGTTCATCTGATAAAATTCAGGGTAAGAACGTAAGATCTTTTCGGTTGTTTTGCGGCTGAGCTGCACAAAATCTTTCTGATTCAGCAAGCCAAAAAACTGGTCATAATCATATTCTTTTCCACCGATATTGATCGCTTTTTTAGTACCCTGACTTACCGGAGTAAAGTAAAAGGTCATTTGCTGGGCAGGGACCTCTTTTCTTTTGATAAAAACGGTCGCTAACTGCCGCCCGCTTTTTATAATACTGTCTTTGTAGATATAGGTATCTTCGAAACCGGTACAAAACAGGTTGTCAAGCAATTTCAGATAATCACTGATTCTTTTGTAATTCAGTGGTGTGGCGATCTGCCGGTTTCCTGTTAAAACGGCTCTAAGGCCCGTATTATCTAATTTATAAGAATATTGAACCGAGTCTTTGTACACTACCTCTACTGTTTCAACAGGTGTGGCACCCTCAAAAATGCGTTTGTTTCTCCATTCACTCACACTATTAAAATACAGTACACCGGCAAAGGTATTCTGCAAAGGAAGTTTAACTACAAACGGCCGTTTGGCATTTTCGTTCAGCATATAGGTTTCATTATTAGGGCCCGGATTTTTTCCTACATAAAAAGTATGTGTTTTCCCTTTTGCGGTATAAATCTCTACCTTGGTATTATTTACGCTCATATCTTTCACTACATTGTCGTGATATGATGTAGTAACAGGTTGTTCGGGCTGCTGCAGGGTCATCACTCTCAGCAGGGCATTGATGGCATCAGGACGCGGTCTCAGGGTGTCATTGAGAGTCCAGCCTGCGGGGGTGCGGTTGAGCTTGATGTTTTCGTTTCGCAGATTTGACAAAAATATTGTTTTCACCGCAGCCGTGTCTTCCACGGTAAAATTGGCTTCCGATTTTGAATAGGCTTCATTGTCTTCCCTGAATACAAAATAATAAGTAAGAACCAGCAGTACAAGCAGCGCCGCCAGATAGAGAAGATTTTTTTTCATAAGTTACAAAAATAAGGCATTTGCGGTTTGCAGCAACCTATAATGATGATTAAAGAATGGTCAATACAAAATCTCTATGAGGTCAGTAAAATAT
>JADYYU010000034.1 GCA_020853515.1 Chitinophagaceae bacterium
ATACAGGGATGGCCACCAACAATGTCAGCACCATGTATCTCGGTGGCAACGATGATGCACTGGGAGCACCTCTGATCTACAAAAGCACGGATGCCGGTAACACATGGAGCAAAGTATTTCAAAGCAATAACAATCAAAATATAGCCACAGGCTGGAGCGGATTTCAGGGGGATAAAAACTGGAGCTGGGGCGAAACAACATTTGGTATTGCCGTGGCACCCAATAATGCCGATAAGATTATTTACGGGGATTTTGGTTTTGTACATGTGAGTTCAGATGGGGGAGCCTCCTGGAAGCAAGCCTATGTGAGCACTGCAGATCAGCATCCGGCCGCTGCACCTACGCCGCAAAAACAAACGTATCACAGTATAGGACTTGAAAATACCACCTGCTGGCAGGTGTACTGGAAAGACGCCTCCAACCTGTTTGCCTGTTATAGCGACATCGGGGCCGTCAGAAGCAAAGATGCCGGTACTACCTGGAGTTTTGATTACAATGGTTTTGCCGTTAATTCATTGTACCGGATGGTTCATACAGCGAACGGAAATTTATACGGGGCCTGTTCCAATATTCATGACATGTATCAGAGTACTCGCCTGGCCGATGCACAACTAGATGCCAACGATGCCAACGGAAAAATTGTTTTCAGCACCGACAACGGGAATAACTGGACTACCTTGCATACTTTCAATCATCCCGTATTCTGGCTGGCTGCCGACCCGAATCATGTAAACAGACTGTATGCTTCCGTCATTCACTACGGTGGCGGTGCCGGGCAGGGCGGCATCTGGGTTACGAATGATCTGAATAACGGTGCAGCCAGTGTGTGGACCAAACTGAGTGCTCCTCCCCGCACCGAAGGCCACCCGGCATGCATCGAAGTGCTGAAAGACGGAAAAGTTGTATGCACATTTTCAGGCAGAAGAAATGCGGGCGGTACCTTTACAGCAAGCAGCGGCGTATTTATATACGATCCGGTAGCCAATAGCTGGACCGATGTCAGCCATGCAGATATGCATTACTGGACAAAAGACCTTGTGATCGATCCAAACGATACTACACAAAATACCTGGTACGCGGGCGTTTTCAGCGGATGGGGTGGTGCGCCAAACGGTTTGGGAGGCTTGTTTAAAACCACTGACAGGGGTGTAAACTGGACCAAACTCACCGGTACACAATTTGACCGCGTGACCTCCCTGACTTTTAATCCGCAGAATGGTAATCAGGCTTACCTCACTACCGAAACGCAGGGTTTATGGATGAGCAATAATATGAATGTCGCAATGCCGGTATGGTCCCTGGTAGATTCCTATCCGTTCAGACAGCCCGAACGTGCCTATTTCAATCCATTTAATCAAAATGAAATGTGGGTGAGTAGCTTTGGTAACGGAATGAAAGTGGGCCTATTGAGTGGTGGTAGTGGGCTTGCAGATTTTGGCCAAAACAATGCCTCGATCGTTGTTTATCCTAATCCTGTAAAAGATCAGTTGCAGCTTGAAATAAGCAAAGGTATGGAGGGGCAGAGCCTTCTCATCCGCGATCTGAAGGGCGACCTTGTTTATGTTCAGCAATTGGCAGCCGGCGTTCAGCAAATTAAAATTGATACCAAAAGCTGGTCAAAAGGAACTTACCTGATTCAGTGCAATCAACTTCATACAAAAGTTGTGAAGTACTAAGCGAATTCATTATTTTGGCACGATGAAACCGAACTCCGCATATTCAATCCCGTTCCTGATTTTTATCCTGCTGATTACCGCCTGCAATTCGCTGCAACGAAGCGGCAATGAAAGCCTAGTCTACCAGCACGCCATCGAAAATTCAATGTATCCGACGGCGAAAAAAGTTTGCTGCAAACTGGTTGATATTCAAAGTTCAAATACAAACCTCATCCGCAAGACGATCGACCAGACAGAACATATTCTGATGCTGACCTGGAAGGCTAAAAATTATTATCCGGAGTCAGGTAAATACAATACAGGTTCGTATGAAATATGGGTAACGGCCGCTCCGGAGTTGTATCAGAAAATGAAAGGAGTGAAAGCAGCTAAGCAAGCCTTACGACTCAGGCAATTACTGGGCTTACCACCGGATGCACAAAATAAAATATTTATTGAGTTTTGGGTAAAACCAGCAGACTTGTTCAGACCCTGCCCTGACAAAGAGATCGACGACAAATGCTGCAATTTCTGTTTTAGTAAAAATGATTCACTTGACAGTGATTATATCAAATGGATCAACACCGGCCGCATAGACCGTTACTATGCCAGCGGATTATATAATCAGTATCCCTGGACCCAATTGGGATATACTTACGATTGGCATCCAAAAAATAAATCTCATATCGGCGTATCAGAATTTGTGATTAAAAAGAATAGTACCATCTATGTGAATAAAGCCTATACAACCGCTGAATATCTCACAGTCAGAAAATGAAGTTGCGGTTTCGGCAAGGTCTCCGAAAAATTCACTGCAGGATTTTAATCATCGGTATAAAAAAGGATGCATAGCAAGCTAAGTTTCGTATATTTACTGTATAATGACTAAGTTCCTGTTCGTCTTTATGGTGTTTGTTATTGCTGCAGAGTTTTCTTTTGCAGGAAAGGGGAATTCGCAGGATGTAAAAGCAGCGACGCTTTCTATGGCCGCACAACAAGCGCTGATCACTCATTGGGAGATGGTTCAGGATCAAAAAGCAATTCATCATGAAAGGACCAACATAAGTAAGCAAGCAATGGTGGTCAGGAATCATATCGGAAATTTTTGTCAGATAGTGACAAGCTATAGTTATGAAAGAGCGGGAGCTGCTGTGATTTCTTATAAAAATTATGATCTGGTACCGTTGCAAAAGTCAACCTTATTGCCTAATGGAAACCTATGTATTTTGATTGATTTGTAAAAAACAGCCTTATGAAACATTATTTCTTGTTGGCTCTTTGCCTGATGTTTATAAATATGCGAACTTGCGTAGCGCAGCAACAGGCAAAGCACATGTTCATACGCGGAATCGTAAAAGATACAGCAGGTCATCCTGTTTCGGGTGAGCGGGTTGCACTGATCAATCAAAGAGGCAACGATCAGAAAATAGTTGTCACAGATAGAGAGGGAAAATTTTCATTCAAAGTCAGACAAAAGAAAATGAAAGTGCTTACGATAAAATGTTATTCAAACTATGTGGCCACCCCCAAAATCAAGTTATCTGATTTTATAGATGCGGGTAGCTGTTTAGTATTGAAATTTGACAAAAAAAAAGTAGTACGCGGTTGTGGATGGATATGTGGACCGGTAAGATTCACCCAGGATTTGAAACACATGCCCTGTAACTATCAAACCGCTGAGATGGTGCGGTTTTTTCCGATGGTAAAATAGCAGGTGTTTTAAAAAGTCATTTCCTTTACATCGGCAGCGATCGTCAGTTTACCCGCTGTCTTCTGTTTAATCTCTTCAATGCTAACACCCGGTGCATATTCGATACATTCAAAACCATCTGCCGTCACATTAAATACACCCAGATCAGAAACGATCTTTTTGACACATTTTAAACCGGTGATAGGCAAAGAGCAGGATGTCAGTAATTTTGAATTACAGTCCTTGTCGGTATGTTGCATAGCAACGATAATATTTTTTGCACTGGCTACCAGATCCATGGCACCGCCCATGCCTTTTACCATTTTTCCGGGCACTTTCCAGTTGGCAATATCGCCGTTTTCAGCTACTTCCATCGCTCCCAACACAGTGAGGTCTACCTTGCCGGCCCGTATCATGCCAAAGCTTACCGCGCTGTCAAAGAAAGCGGAACCGGGTACTGTCGTGATCGTTTGTTTACCTGCGTTAATCAGGTCGGCATCTTCTTCTCCTTCCACAGGAAAAGGGCCCATACCCAATAATCCATTTTCGCTTTGCAATACGACTTCCATACCTTCAGGAATATAATTAGCTACCAAAGTTGGAATGCCAATACCCAGATTTACATAAAACCCGTCCTGTAATTCTTTTGATATGCGAAGTGCGATCTGATTTTTATCTAAAGGCATGATAATTGTGTTTTTATTGAATTGTTTGAATTGGACGCAAGTTAATTCGTTTGTTCAAAATAAAGAAGTTTATGTCGGATGACCTGCGTTTGGCAAACATTCATAGACTTCAACATGCTCAGTAAAGATTTGTATCAGCCTGGTCCCTGAATCCTTTCCGCCGCGCCGGACTTATTCATTACTGCTGTAACAACTTCTGCATCGCGGTTCATACACATCTTTTTCACCTAATAATACGGTGACATCCGAAACTGTTTTGCGATAGCTGAAATTGGCAATGTCGCCGCATACCATACAGATCGCATGTAATTTGGTTACATAATCTGCCATAGCCAGCACTTGTGGCATAGGTCCAAACGGTCGTCCGAGAAAATCCATGTCGAGTCCGGCAACGATCACCCGGATTCCTTTTCCGGCAAGGGTTTCTGCAACCTGAGGCATTTCGCTGTCAAAAAATTGCGCTTCATCAATGCCTACTACGTCAACATCCTGACAAAGCAACAAAATTTGCTGCGAATTTTCTACGGGCGTACTTTGAATGCGGTTTTCATTATGCGAAACAATATCATACTCATCATAACGCACATCATCGGTTGGTTTAAATATCTCTACTTTTAAGTTAGCGATCTGGGCACGTTTCAACCTCCTGATCAACTCTTCGGTCTTACCGCTAAACATCGAACCACATACTACTTCTATCCAACCTCTACGGTCTTGTCCCTGATGATAGCGGTTGTTTCTGATATTTGGTTCTATAAACATTGGTATACTTGAATAGTTAAATTACATTTGGGTCAACGAAAATAATGTGAACATGAAAGTTAAACGACTATTTGCGATACTTTTTTTATACACACTACAGCTACAGGCTAAGGAAGGCATGTGGCTGCCTTTTCTGCTCGCAAAAATGAATGAAAAGGAAATGAAGTCGATGGGGCTTAAAATAAAGGCCAGTGATATTTACGATGTGAATAAAGGCAGTCTGAAAGACGCTGTTGTACTGTTTGGCAGCGGCTGCACCGGTGAGGTGATCTCAGACCAGGGACTCGTACTTACCAATCACCATTGTGGCTACGGCACTGTACAAGGTTTGAGCAGCCTGAAAAGTAATTACTTATTGCAGGGTTTCTGGGCTAAAAACAGATCCGAAGAAATCCCATGTCCGGGACTCACAGTCACCTTTATTGTACGCATTGACGACGTCAGTGAAAGGGTAAAAGCCGGACTCACTGCCGGGATGAATGCAACAGACCGCAATAAAAAAATACTTGATAATATCGCTGCAATTGAAAAGGAAACAGAGAAGAGTACGGGTTATACGGCACAGATCAAATCATTTTATTATGATAATGAATACTACCTTTTTCTGATGGAAAAGTTTACAGATATCCGTCTGGCCGGGTTTCCTCCCAACGGGATCGGTAAGTTTGGCGGCGACACCGATAACTGGGCCTGGCCAAGACATACCGGCGATTTTGGCCTGTTTCGTATTTATGCCAATAAGGATAATAAGCCGGCTCTCTTTGCAAAAGATAATATTCCTTACAGACCCAAAAAATCGTTTACCATCAGCCTGAAAGGTGTGCAAAAGAATGACTTTTCAATGGTCTACGGATTTCCGGGCCGTACATCCGAATATCTCAGCAGTGACGGCGTTGCCGAAGTGATGAATGTGCTGGATCCTGCCCGCATTCAATTGCGCGAAGCCAAACTGGACATTATGCAGACAGATATGGCTGCCAGTGAAGAGACCTTTATTAAATATGCTTCACGACAATCGTCTGTGGCCAATTATTATAAAAAATGGAAAGGAGAACTGCTGGGATTGCGAATTAATAATGCCATTGAAAAGAAGCGCAACGAGGAAGCCGCTTTCACCAGATGGGTGAATGCCGAACCTGACCGAATGAGCAGATATGGCCGTTTGCTCAGTGATCTCGCTGCTAATTACAAACAACATGAACAGCCGATCAAACTGAATGAATATTTGAATGAGGCCATCTGGTCGTCCGATCTGGTGAAAAAAGGACAGATTTTGGCCCGGATGCTGAGTGCGGTAGATACCTTAAAAAGTCTGGACAGTTTGATAGTCTACGAAAAAGAGATGACCGCATTTTACAAATCGATCAACCTTCAGACAGATTATAAAATTACAAAACGGCTTTATGAAATGTATGGTCAACACATCAGTCAGGATGAATTTCTCAGCCCTGAATCAGTGGATGCAATCTATAAGGAATCGTTTATCAGCTCGCCTGAAAGGTTTAGCAAACTCATACAGGTTGATAATAAGGATGATATCAAAATCCTGATACAGCGCGATCCTGTCTATAATACCTTTCATTATTATGACAGCGTTCAAAAAGCCAACCTAATCATACTCAGGCAAAGTTTATTGCAATTAAATGAATTGTACGGCCAATATATGCTGGCCTTACGTGAGTATAATACGACAAAGCAATTTTACCCGGATGCCAATTCAACCCTGCGTCTTACCTATGGCAAAATTGAAGGTGTAAAACCACAGGATGGCATGACCTATGATTTTTATACAACACTTGACGGGGCTGTTCGCAAAAACAATCCGGATAAGGAAGAATTTAAAATGCCGGCCAGATTATTGCAGCTTCACCAAACTAAAAATTACGGTCCTTATGCTATCATGGTCAATGGCGTTACCACGGTACCACTGGCGTTTCTGGCTTCAAACCACACTACAGGCGGTAACTCAGGCAGTCCGGTTCTGAACGCAAAAGGTGAGCTGATCGGTACAAACTTCGACCGTATCTGGGAAGGTACTATGAGTGATATTTTGTTTGATCCCGAGCTTTGCCGAAACATCACACTGGATATCCGCTATACCTTGTTTATCATTGAAAAATTTGGTGAGGCAAAATGGTTGGTAGATGAAATGAAGATTGCACGCTAATAGTCAGATTTTTACTAGAATGGACTTGCTGCTATTTCAATTCCGGCTTTGTTTCGACTCAATGCGCAGGCTGGATAACTCTGTAAGCTAATTCGGCGTCTGTTATGCGCAGGCAGTTGTGATGATTTCAGAGAATAAAGCGTTTATCAGTATGAAAACTCAGGTTTTTTTATATTTTTACCAATAAATGTTTTATTATGAAAATTAAAATGAAGTGCAGCAGGTACTTTATTGCACTTGTTGTTTTGGCTCAATCGGCCAGTTCCTTTGCCCAAAGCAAACCTTTTACTATCAACTCGGGAGAAGTGATCAGTAAGGGGATCGAAATGCACGACAAGCAAAATTATGCAGGGGCCATTGCTGAATATCAAAAAGTGCCCGAAAACGATACTAATTTCGTACTGGCTATGTACGAACTGGCTGTTTCTGCAAGGGCCGACAGTCAGCTCACTCTCGCCAAATCGGCTATTAACAAGGCACTCGATAACTTACCAAGTCCCTACGAACATGATTTATATACCCAAATGGGTAGTGTGTATGACGAAGAGAATAAGCTCGATTCCGGACTGATTTATTTTAACCGTGCGATCCAGAAATTTCCTAATTCCAGTTACGCTTATCATGCCAAAGGGATCAACCTGACCATCGCTAAAAATTATGATTCGGCGATCTGGTATTTTCAAAAAGCGGTGCTGATCAATCCTTATTCTGAAAATTCTCACTATTTTTTAGGCCTGATCGCCAATGAAAAGGGCTATCCCCTTCAGGCTATGATGAGTTATGGGATGTGTCTGATGATTTCGCCGCAGGGTGGTCGTTCGTCCGCCTGTCTTGCAGCCCTGCATTCACTCTCCAATCTCACCGACAAAGTGCTTGAAAACTATAGTAACCGAAAGGAAGATAAATCGTTTAAAGAAGACTATGCCGAGCTGGAAACCTATTATAAATCAAAAATTGCACTCGACAAAAGCTACAAGATACAGAGCGATCTCGACGACAATATTTTTCGGCAGTTAAACCTGCTCTGCGAAAAGTTACCCGCCAAACCTTCTGCGAACGAATATTTCTGGGAAACTTATTATGCTCCTGTTTACAGGGAACTTTATCAGCAGAAGTATTTTAATGCGGCTTGTTTGTGGCTGGTATCAGGTATCGATAATGACGCTGTAAAAAAGAAGGTGAACGCTGAAAAAAAAGGAATCGAGAAATTTTCCGCATGGCTGGCTAGTCAGCTCAACGATATTGGATACCACCGTTCTGCCAAAAAGCCTGTGGACAAAACCACGCCCGGATATTATTTTGATAAAGGTTATGCGATCGCAAAAGGAAAAATGGTGAGCCCGAACGACGAAAAACTCACCGGTGA
>JADYYU010000035.1 GCA_020853515.1 Chitinophagaceae bacterium
TACAACAATATTTTTTAAAACAAACAAAACTAAAAAACAAATAAGATGGATGATTTGCGACATATCACCGCCTTTCAAAATTCAGCCGAACTGGTTGAAAAATTATATGAGTTTAGTGTAGCGAAATCGTATCCGGCAGGAAGTATAGTACTGAATGAAAATGCCAATATCCGTGCGATCCCTATTGTGGTTAGCGGTACCTTGAAGGTGATCAGAACCGAGGAAGACGGACGTGAAATTTTGTTGTATTATATCAAGGCAGGTGAAAGCTGTATTATGTCATTTTTGGGCGGGCTGCATCACGAAACAAGCAAAGTGAGAGCGGAAGTTGAAGAAGATGCGGAAATATTATTCTTACCGGTTGACAAAGTATCCTTATTTATCAGAGAGTATCCTGAATGGCTCGACTATATTTTTCGCTTGTATCATAAACGATTTGAAGAATTACTTGAAATTATAAACGCCATCGCATTTAAAAAAGTGGATGAACGCCTGCTTAACCTGCTGCATAAAAAGGAGGCATTGAATGGCAGCAAAACATTGCTGATAACTCATGAACAACTGGCCAATGAACTAGGCACTGTCAGAGTTGTGGTGTCGCGTCTGTTGAAGCAGCTTGAAGAAAATGGAAGTGTGCGGCTGGGCAGGAATAAAATAGTGCTTCTGTAACTAATGTTGCAATTAAACCAAAACTTAAGCTGCATTTTTGCAGCATTCACTTAAAAATCATATGGAAATCGCGGGTTATCTGGCTTCAGTTCTTATTGGTGTTACGCTAGGCCTGATCGGTGGTGGCGGAAGTATACTTACGGTACCTGTGCTGGTGTACTTAATGGGTACTGATGCGATACTGGCAACAACTTACTCGCTTTTTATAGTCGGAGTCACCAGCGCAATTGGATCACTTTCCTATTTCGGCAAGGGACTCGTAAATGTGAGGACTGCTGTTGTATTCGGTCTTCCTTCAATTACAGCAGTTTTTATTACCAGGGCTTTTATACTACCGTCGATACCACCGGAGCTGTTCAGTACAGATTATTTTACCCTTACAAAAAGCAATTTCCTGCTATTACTTTTTGCTTTGCTGATGATCGCTGCCTCCTATAATATGATTAAGAAGCAAGGGGTTACAGCAGCAGAATCGCAGCAGCAAAAATTTAATTTTCCCATGATACTGGCTGTTGGGGCTATGGAAGGTTTTTTGACAGGGCTGGTCGGTGCAGGCGGTGGTTTTCTGATCATACCAGCGCTGGTGCTGTTGGGCAAATTGCCCATGAAAGAAGCTGTTGGTACTTCATTGGTGATTATTGCGGTCAAATCGCTGATCGGATTTACGGGCAGTGTAACTGATGTGCCAATAGAGTGGATGCTTCTTTTTAAAGTCAGCGCATTTGCGGTGAGCGGCATTTTTATCGGCGTTGCACTTTCAAAAAGGATAGACGGGGCTAAGCTAAAGCCCGCGTTTGGCTGGTTTGTACTGGCGATGGGGCTCTATATTCTGATAAAGGAAACATTATTCAAATAATTTAGGTCCTATGTGACCAAAGTCACAGTACAATGAAATATGGCAACGTATTTTTGCAATATAAAAATATATAATCAAACCAATGGACGCAAACATCCTTAGAAACAACATGCCGGGTATCGGGGAAATGGCTCCTGACTTTGAAGCCTTAACTACGACCGGACCACTCCGATTTTCAGAATATAATAAGGGAAACTGGGTAATTCTTTTTTCACATCCGGCAGATTTCACACCGGTATGTACGACAGAAATGACAGGCTTTGCCCTGGAACAAGATTTTTTCGCGCAGCATAAAACCAAACTTATTGGTTTAAGTATTGACAGCATTCATGCACATATTGCCTGGGTAAATTCCGTGCATGAGAAGACTGGTGTATTATTTGCATTTCCGATCATTGCCGATTTAGATATGAAGGTGGCTGCGCTTTATGGCATGGTACAACCCGGTGAAAGTAAAACAGCCGCAGTGCGTGCAGTATTTATAATCGATCCGGCAGGTATGATCAGACTCATTATGTACTACCCTTTAAACGTGGGCCGAAACATGGAAGAGATAAAAAGGGTGCTGCTGGCCCTGCAAACTTCAGACGAATACCAGGTGGCCACCCCCCTTAACTGGCAACCGGGCGACAAAGTAATCGTAGGCGCACCGACTACCCTGCAGGGTTTGGCAGATCGCAAAGCCGATAAGGTATTGGAACAGACGGACTGGTATCTGGCTAAGAAATCAATCAACTGATTAAGTATATTTCAACTATAAAACAATTATTCATTAAACTGAAAAAAAATGACAATAGAACAAATTTATACCGGATGTCTCGCTCAGGGTGCCTACTACATTACATCCAATGGAGAAGCTGCTATTATTGATCCACTGCGCGAAACACAACCCTATCTGCAACGGCTGCAGAAAGATAACGTACAATTAAAATATATTTTTGAAACCCATTTTCATGCCGACTTTGTGAGCGGGCCTGTAGACCTCAGCCGCAAAACCGGCGCCGCTGTCGTGTACGGACCGAATGCTGCCTGCGAATTTGATTGTATTTCTGCTGAAGACGGACAAGTTTTTTCATTAGGAAATGTACAGATCAAAGTATTGCATACACCCGGTCATACCATGGAAAGTTCCTGCTTTTTGCTGGTAGATGAAAAAGGAAAGGAAACTGCTCTATTCAGCGGTGATACCTTGTTTCTTGGAGATGTAGGCCGACCTGACCTGGCACAGAAAGCAGCCAACTTAACCAAAGAAGAACTGGCTGGGTTATTATATGACAGTTTGTACAATAAAATTCTGCCATTGCCTGATGACGTAACCGTATATCCGGCTCATGGTGCAGGTTCTGCCTGTGGCAAAAATATGATGAAGGAAACGATCGACAGTCTCGGCCATCAGAGACTTGTCAATTATGCCTTGCAACAACCGGATAAAGCTTCATTTATCGCTGCGGTAACTGAAGGCCTGTTACCACCACCGGGGTATTTCGGAATGAATGTAGCTATGAATAAAAAAGGATATGACTCTTTTGATGATGTATTGAAGCAAGGAATGAAAGCACTCAGCGTGGCAGAATTTGAGTCTGCGGCTGAAGCAACAGATGCATTGATTTTAGATACCCGCAGTGATAGTGTGTTTGCCAAAGGTTTTATTCCCCAGTCGGTTAATATTGGGCTGGAAGGTGATTTTGCACCCTGGGTGGGCGCTCTGATTGTTGATGTAAAGCAACCTATTTTGCTGGTTACTGAAATTGGTAAAGAAGAGGAAGCGATTACCCGCCTGAGCCGGGTTGGTTTTGATCATGTGCTGGGCCATCTGGCAGGTGGTTTTGAAAGCTGGCAAAGAGAGGGAAAGGAAACCGATACTGTTAATCGCATAGCAGCAGACCAATTTGCAGCCGAGGTTAAATTTCCTGAAAGTCAGATTATTGATGTACGTAAAGAAAGTGAGTATGCAGCCATGCATATAGAAGGCAGCAACAGCAAACCACTTGCATATATCAATGAATGGGCGCAACAGATTGACGCCTCACAACATTTTTACCTGCACTGTGCAGGGGGGTACCGGAGTATGATCGCAGCAAGTATTTTACAGGCCAGGGGCATCAGAAATTTTACAGAAGTAGAAGGCGGTTTTAATGCCATCGCAAAAACCAATGTACCGCAAACAGATTTTGTCTGTCAAAGTAAAGTGCTCCATTAGCATTTTCTGAAGCAGATAATGTAAATTTTCAATCTTCGCACAGGCAGCAAATCAGTTGTTAAAATTGCCTGACGCATTATTTTTTTCGAAAATGAATACGGTCTGCGCAAAGGAGTATTTTGCAGTAAAGGAGGTGAAAACGCAAACAACGAAGGAGTTTTGCAAACCGAATATGAAACAATCAATGGACAAAAACAACCATCTTATGCCAACTTATAAAACCGCATCTGATCCGCCTGCTGATCGTGATTTTTGGGATCAGCGCTGGCGAGCAAACGAAACCGGCTGGGATCTGGGATATGTCTCACCCGCTATCGAAGCCTATCTTTCACAATATCCTGATAAGCATGCCGCCATCCTGATACCTGGTTGTGGTAATGCCTATGAAGCAGCCTATTTGATAAAACAGGGATTTACAAATATTACGCTGATTGATATCGCGCCGGCTGCAGTAGAAAAGTTGCAGCATAATTTTGAAGATACCACCGGAGTAGAAATCGTATGCGGAAACTTTTTTGAACATGCAGGACAATATGATTTGATTATAGAACAAACATTTTTCTGCGCTATACCACCACAAAGTCGACCCGAATATGCTGCTAAGGTGGCAGCATTGCTCAGGCCCGGCGGTAAACTGGCCGGAGTTTTGTTTGATACCACATTTGAAAGGCAGGGACCACCATTTGGAGGTTCTGCTTCAGAGTACCGTGCAGAATTTGAACCGTATTTTACCATTAAAACCATGGCCCCCTGCATGAATAGCATTGCTCCGCGGGCCGGAACTGAACTATTTATTAATCTGATAAAAAAATAAACATCATGAAAAAAAACATGGGCACCACAGACAAACTCGTCAGGATCATCATTGCATTGACTATTGCAGTTTTGTATTTCACCAACGTTATTTCCGGTACACTGGCTATAGTGCTGGGATTGCTGGCAATTGTTTTTGCCCTCACCTCGCTCATTAGTTTCTGTCCGCTGTATCTGCCTTTCGGCATCAGTACCTGCAAACTAAATGAAAAAAAGTGATTTAGCGTTAAACCTGCAACGGCGTATGCTTTCAGACGGGCAGTAATTTATTGTGATTCAAATCATCAACAACACCATGCACCGGCAAAGGACCGGAATGCGGTTGCTTGTAAAATTCCTTTTGCATGATTTGCTTTGTATGAATATATAAATATGAAATTCGTAGTAGAATTTCATATTTATTGTAAATGGATTACAAGTCTCAAAATGAAAAAATTATTTTTAATATAAACAGATATATTACGTAATGGACATATTAAAACAGCCATGGGCCTGGTATGTGGCCGGGCCACTCATCGGACTCATTGTGCCTGCGTTGCTTATACTCGGCAACAAGGCTTTCGGTATTAGCTCTTCGCTCCGGCATATTTGCGCATCCTGCATTCCTGCCAATATTCCTTTTTTTAAATATGAGTGGAAAAAAGAAATATGGAACTTATTTTTCGTAGGAGGTATATTGCTGGGCGGAATGATTGCTGTCACTTTTTTAGCAAATACAAACACCCAAATAATCGATCCGCGATTGGCTGCAGAATTAGCTTCTTACGGGCTGCATGATTACAGTCAGTTAGTGCCGGCAGAACTCATAAATTTGCAATCTGTGTTTACAGTCAAAGGATCGCTGCTGATGATCGGCGGCGGTCTGCTGGTCGGATTCGGAACCCGCTATGCAGGAGGATGCACAAGCGGACATGCGATCATGGGGCTCTCTAATTTGCAATGGCCTTCGCTGATAGCCACAATTTGCTTTATGTGTGGAGGCTTTATTATGGCCAATTTTATATTACCTTTTATTTTGTCACTATAACTTTGTTTTCATGAATAGTCAATCAGATTTAGATTTTGAAAAGAGGTCGCTGGATGCGATGTGTGTTAATGAAAGTCATCTGGAGCATCAATGGTATCATAACCTAAAGTATCTGGCAGCCGGTAGTTTAGTTGGAATTATTTTTGTAAAAGCAGAAGTTGTGAGCTGGTTTCGGATACAGGAGATGTTTCGTCTGCAGTCGTTTCATATGTATGGCATTATTGGCAGCGCTGTACTGACAGCAATGTTGTCTGTGTGGCTTATAAAAAAATTCAACATCAAAACAATTTACGGCGAAAAAATAGAAATTCATCCCAAGTCATTTAACAAAGGACAGGTCATAGGGGGACTGATATTCGGTCTGGGATGGGCAGCTACCGGTGCTTGTCCCGGTCCGCTGTTTGCACAGATAGGAACCGGTACTGTGGCCGCTCTGATTACCTTATTGAGCGCAGTAGCCGGCACATGGATCTACGGATATTTCAGAGAAAAATTACCACATTAAATCCATAACATGTATCTTCTGAAGGCAGTAATCTTTATAATACTGTTTTTACTGCTCCCTGACTTCTGTAAAGCGCAGATACATCAGAACTGCTGGATGCGGACCACGTTTGAAACTGCGCATGTAAAAGGCTGGCAGTTTGACACCGAATTGCAGCATCGGAGGCAAAACGGCTATCATAACCAATGGATGATGAGCAAAAATCTGATGTATTCGGTCAGAACCTGGCTGCATTACAGACATAATAATCAGGTAAATTTTTCGATATCACCGCTGGCCTATTTTTATAATTACAAAATCATTCAAGGTCTTGCTGATGAAACCGCTTCACCATCAAAAGAAATCAGGATGACCCTGGCTCTGGCGTTTCAGCATAGGGGGCATACACATTACACAATTACTTACCGGCCGGCTATTGAAGGACGCCTTTTTATCAGCAGTTCTATGCGTGTATTACGGATTCGTAACCGTTTGAGCTTGCAATACCGCTGCTCGGAGAAAATTAAATGTACGATTTATAATGAAGTTCTTTGCAATGCTGTTGCTTCATCGGCATCGCATTTGTTTGATCACAACAGAACAGGCTTAGGATTGGAATACAATATACTGCCACGAATAAAGGCCGAACTTGGCTATTGTTTTATCATCCGTTTACCTTCATCAGTACAAAGGAATGTGTATGAAAGCAATGTCTATCTTAACCTGATGTTCCTGCAACATACTCACCGAATGTGATATAAGCAACTACGGGAATGCCTTCGGTGCGAGGAAAATGTTGCTGATAGTTACGATTCAATGTAAAAGTAATTTGTATATGTAGTTTTGCGCTAACAGGCTGCCATCAGCGATCTGTTTCTGCGTTTCATGATTTAACGGTCACTGGTTTATTTGCAAGACAGACTGCTAATTGAAATTGCAATCGATGTTTTGACCTCCTGAAGAGTCAGTTGACGTTTCAGTCATTATATACCCGGGCCTGTTTCAGGACTAATGTCCGGTTTTGGCCTACATATTTAAATTCGATGTCGAGGGCATATTTGCTAAGATCGGTTTTGCGTTTGTCGACGTTTTTATAAAAGTACGCCTTGACATAACTCAGCACTACCGACAATTTTTTGTACTCAGACTCCGTCAGCAAAGGTCGGTTATTGTTGAGTGAGGAATAAGAAATATAGTCGATCGCAAACGTGGGTTCACCCCAGGTATGACTGACCAGTAAAATAGTATGTTCGCTGATCACACTGTCTGATGGCAGCACAATGGATGATTCACCCTGCTGCATATTGATGACATTTCCCGTCATTTCCGGCCGGTAAATATTGCGGGTGATGGCCACACCATTGACCTCTTCGGTGCCCATGGCTGCATGGCATAAGATACCCATCATTACTTTTTGCTGAGGAATGCCAAAATACTGCCTTTCAAGATAAGCGCGATCATTCCATAAACTTGCCCACACTTCCCTGATCGCTTTTTCGATCGTTTTAATACTATCATTTAGTCTGGCTGTTTTACTATCGTACAAACCCGCACCATTAAATCCTGGCAGATCTTCTGCATTCGTTGATGACCGAAACCTAAAGGCCGCTCCGCAGTTGGCTGCTATCATTTTTTCTTTCACCCATTGAATCAGCCCTTCATTGACGGGCTGCAACCTGATGGCCTTGCGAATAGCCTTCAGATTTTTTTTCAAAATATCCGGTTTAGTCTGCAATGTAGAATCGGCGTGGAGTTTTGCGATCAAGGCAGCAATTGCCGGATGTTGTATATGTTGCTGGTAAAAATAAAATGGAATCGCGAACGCGCCTGCCGGTACCATAAAATCGGCGGGATATTTCTTTTGCACCTTCATTAGCTCCGCGAAGCCGGCTGCTTTTCCACCTGCAAATTTCAGTACATTATAAGTGGCGTATTTCAGATCGATCAGGGTATCAGCAGACAAGTCAGAGACGGGAGATACAGAATGCCTGTTGCTTTTTGCCCAGTATGCCTGTGCTTCTCCGATGCTTGCTTTTTCAATCGAAAAAGTATCATTACTGATGATCAGATGTACCAACTGATTACTCAGCGAGGTAACATGCTGATTGTCCCAGATTGTACGGCTGGCCATCATGGGAGTGCCTCTGTTGTGGCAAAGGATGTTAATATGACTGAGTGGTGGCTGCAACTGTGAAGTGATCACCCCTGCACTTAAAGGCACTTCATTAGGAGTGCCGTTCAACAGAATGATATCCCTTTTGCTAATGATCGATTTAGTTAACTGGGACAACTCGATTCTGCGCAGATATCCGTATGATTCCTTTGCTACAATGGGTTGATAATGGATCTGCTGAAAGACTTCTGCTGCAGATAGGATGTTTAATGCGGCATCAAGCTTTTTTGTATTGTCAATTTGTTCTGCTGTTGCAGGAAAAAAGCGCAACTGCTCGCCCACAAATATTTTCTTTTTGACCACCTCAAATGAAAGGATCGCTTCCGAACTCATTTTTTCACTGCTTGCAAATTCGTAGGTGTACAAATTACTTCCCTTGTAATGATTGATGGTTGCAAAAACGTACTCACGTCGCAGATTAGGATGATAATTATTTTCATTAAACTTATACAGATCATCCTGACAAGCCAGTTGGCTGCGTGCAAATTCGAAATGAAATTTATAGCGTTTTGAATTGATAAAATAAACCGATTTGTTTTTGATATCGTACAATACTTTCACCGCTGTGATGCCTCCATATTTTTGAGAAAGGGGTTCGCCTTCCAGCATGCTGAATTGTGCTTCTGTTTTAAGGGCGTTCAGGTAATGAGGAGCCGCATTTGTCTTCCAAGTGAAAAATGTTATCAGTATGATACCGCTCAACAATCTGAATAATGCGGTCTGATTGCGATGCTGTTTATTTTTTGAAAACAGCAAAAAGCTACGGGTAGGCCGTCGTGTGTAATTGCAGTTATCAGAAATCGACATGGTGAAAGAAAACATAATGAATACGTGAATGTACAGAATATAGCTACACACCGCAGTCATTTCCCTGATTAATTTATAACAGCCGTTCATAAAAAGGCCTGTCAAAAAAACAACCCGTCACTGCAAGGTGACGGGCTGAGTAACAGTCTAGAGAATTTCTTTATTTGGTTACTTTAAAATAGCCTTCTGCCAGGGTATGTGTTTCATTTCCTGAAACTGCTTTTACGGTGCCATAAAACTTGCCTTCAATTAATGTTGGTGTGTTTTGAATGATCTTAATTTTGCAACCGCTGTTTAATCCAGCGCCCTGAAAACCTGAAAGCGTATTGGTATGAGTGATATTATTGGGTGAAGGTGTGGTGTACTCTCCGGCTACAATAGCGCTTTGCAATGACAGTGCTACAGAAAGGTCATCACTCAGGTCAGCATTGATGTTCAGATATCCTAACACATCAAATACAGAAATGTCGGAGGCAGCAACAACGTAACTGACTCCATCGAGTTTTACGCTAAAAGGTGCTGTGCCGGTCCAATTGAAAGTAGCTGCAGGTGCAGGCGTTGTAGTCGTTTTGCTGTCTTTTTTACAAGATGCCACACTGAATAAAACGAGGGTACTAAAAAGTACGCAGAACAGATTTTTTTTCATATTATTTTATTTTTTTGTGAATATATAGCCCGTTTTAGGTAATTCCTACAAATTGATGCTTAAATAGTGACTACATTCCTGACTATGAGGTATGCGCCGAAACTATCCTTTTTGCAATTCAATTTTTACGACATGCCGTTTTCCCTCAATCATCATATTTAAAAAGTAGATACCGCTGTTGATATTTAATTTTCTGAGATCTATCTTTTGTTTTTGCTTTCCGGATATTGAAATAGTTTTTTTTGTAAAGTAGAGATTCTTGCCTGTAAGGTCGCTGATCATAAATTCTACATCGCCGTCTGTGTGCATTTCAAACACAATGGTCAGTTCGTCATGTGCAGGGTTAGGATATACGTTGATCTGCGAAAAGCGATCCAAATTCAAATTACCCAGATTTAGGATACTGATGGTATCAGCACCCACACAACCATTGCTGTCCACCACCAGCACTTGATAATTTCCGTTTTGTGTTACTACATAATAATTGATCAGTGAGTCAACAGCAACAGTATCTTTAAACCAATAATAAGTGACGCCGGTAACATTGGTACAATACAAAGTATCGCCGCTGAAAACTAAAACAGGCACCGGTATCTGATGGGCACTTACTAAAATGCTGTCTTGATTGACACAGCCATTGACATCGATCCCGGTCACCACATACATGGAGGTATCTATCGGATAAAAGGCTACGCTGTCAATCACTGAATTGGTCCAGCTAAAACTATCTGCACCTGTTCCATAAAGCGTTACCGGATTACCGATACATAGTGACGTATCGGATGCATTCGCAACAACATTTGGGAGTGCGTTGACCACAACCGTGATACTGTCAGTATTGACGCAACCATTGGTATCAGTGCCTGCTACCAGATAGGTATTTGTAATGTTGGGAGAAAAGATCAGACTATCTGTTACCAGATTATTCCAGGTGTAGGTGAGTGCTCCGGTACCGAACAGCATCACTGAATCACCGGGACAAAGGGATGTATCACTTGCATTGGCTATCGCCAAAGGCAATGTATGGACGATCACTTCAATGCTGTCTGTGTTTACACAACCATTAGTATCAGTACCTGTCACTACAAAATAACCGGTAGCAAGAGGCGTAAACAACACGCTGTCGATCACTAAATTATTCCATGTATAACTCACACCACCGCTACCAAATAAGATAATTGAATCACCGAAACATGTAATGGTATCTGTTGCGTTTGCTGTAATTGCGGGCAGTGCATTGACTGTGATCTGAATACTATCCTGATTGACACAGCCATTGATATCAGTGCCTGTCACAAGATAATTATTTGTCGCAAGGGGTGAGAAAATTACATTATCCATTACTGCATTATTCCAAACATAAGTATTCGCACCGCTTCCAAAAAGTACTACTGAATCTCCGATGCATAATGAAGTATCCGACGCATTGGCTACTACAAGTGGCAGGGGGTTTACCGTTAAGTTGGTAATCACAATACTATCGATTGCAGGAGCAATGGGGAAAATAGCTGTATAGACACCTGTTTGATAATACACTGAATTGCCCACGACCACACTATCACCGGCACAAATCGTATCACTGACATTCACGATCACATCATTGCCGAGTTCGAAGACCTGAAGAAAAGGAATTCCTGTTGCATAAATTCTTTTAGGTGCCTTGAATTCAAGTTCAGTTATATTTTTTCCCGAACCCATCGCCTTCATAAAGGTGCCATCAGGTTTAAACTTCGAAATATACCCTCCCTGCCAATCCGCATTTACGCAGCCTTTCATCAAAAACGAAATACCTGCAGTTGGATCTAGATCAATAGTAGGGGAAGAAAAACTGCCGCCCAGATAAATCCTGCCATTTAAATCGGTTGTGATTGAGTTGGCATAATCATCATCTGCACCGCCAAAAGATTGTGCCCAGATAAAGTTGGCAGCAGTGTCAAACCTAGCGATGAAGGCATCATAGTCACCATTCGAAACTAGGTTATAGGTATTGGGTGAAATATCAATATCCAGCGTGTCCATAAAACGTCCGCACAATAACAAACTGCCATTTGTATCTACTTTCAGTTGGTCAATCAGTGTTCCGAAAGGCGGGAACGCACTGCCTTCACCGATTTGCTTATTCCAAAGCATATTCAGGTTCGAATCCAGTTTTGCGATCATACAATAAGTAACACCATTATACACCGGTTGCATACTGTTTACCACATAAATATTTCCCTGTGAATCTACAGCACCATTCAGTCCGATATACTGTCCCCCTGTAGAAAAAGTTGCCATATTATTACCTCTCCAGACCACCATTTTTTTATAGGCGTATTGAAAGCCGGGAATTGAATCGTGAAAACCTATTTTTACAGGTAAATTACTCGTAGGGTCATTCAATATTTGATTTACATTCCAAATAGTGTAGTTTCCCATTTGAGTTGAACCATAATAGGTATTCGCATAGGCAAATTGACTTACTTTATTCATCCCTATATTTGATCCTGAAGTGCCGTAGGTACTTGAATACAATTCCAGTCCGTCATCGAGACATAAGGAGGGTGTAACTTCAACTCCCCAGGCATCTATGGTGTACAATTGATGCATCCATTGCAGCAACCCTGATGAATCATACCGGGTAACAAAGCCATCATTCTGGTAATATGCTGCCCAAGAGGTATCTAGATATGGAGTACCGA
>JADYYU010000036.1 GCA_020853515.1 Chitinophagaceae bacterium
GGTGTGTTTTTCACCATCATTGCGCTAGGGGTGGCCTGCTTCTTTCTGCTGAAATGGTCTAAAAAAGCCAACTATTATTTTGTACATCTGGGTACCCTTTGTTTTATTTTTATTCTCATCGGAAATTCTGCGTTTTTTCAAACCATCATTCGCTCAAATGCAGATGTGCCCATTGATATGACCAATCCGGATAATGCGATTTCTCTGATCAAGTATCTGCAGCGTGAGCAATACGGAAAAGTACCTTTGCTCACCGGTCCCGATTATAATTCAAAGCCAAGTGGCATGAAAGACGGCACCATGCAATACTGGAAAGGGGCCAAAAAATATGAAGAACTGGGCGAAAAACAAGATGAGTACGAATTTGACAGCGATCAGTTGAGATTGTTTCCACGTATCTGGGACGGTAATGGCCCGGGTCATGCGCAGTTTTATCAAAATTATCTGGGACTCGGCGAAAATGACCGTGCAAGCAGCGGAGATAATTTTAAGTTTTTCATGGGTTATCAGGTGAATCAGATGTGGTGGAGATATTTCTGCTGGAATTATATCGGCCGTCAGAATGATGTGCAGAATATTCAGGGCGAACCGCAAAACAGTAACTGGATGTCAGGCATTAAATTCCTGGATAAAGGCCGAATCGGCGATGTAGATAAAATGCCACTGCCACTCAGAGAAAGCCGTGCACGAAATGAATTATACTTCCTGCCATTTATCTTAGGATTGCTGGGCTTGTTTTTTCATTATAAACATGATAAGCAAAATACATTTATTGTTACCTTGTTGTTCTTTTTTACCGGCCTTGCCATTGTGATTTACCTGAATAATACCCCGATGCAACCCCGCGAACGCGATTATGCCTATGCCGGGGCCACTTATGCCTTTGCCATTTGGATCGGACTGGGTGTGATGATGGTGGCTGACTTGTTTAAACGACTGAAATTGGGGGCTATGGCGCCTGCTCTGGCTACCGTTTTATGTTTGCTTGCAGTGCCGGTGTTGATGGCCAGTAAAGAATGGGACGATCACGATCGTTCAAACAAAACCTTACCAAGAGCAACTGCCATCAATTTTCTGGAATCATGTGAGCCCAACGCGATCTTATTTACCGAAGGTGATAATGATACGTATCCGCTTTGGTATGCTCAGGAAGTAGAAGGCATCAGACCCGATGTACGTCTCATAAATATCAGTTTGCTCGGCATTGACTGGTATATCGATCAGCTTGGTTACGCTGTTAACAAATCGGCACCGGTTCCTTTGATCTGGAAGCCGGAACAGTATCGTGGCGAAAAGCGAAATTATATTCAATACTTCGACAGTAAAGCAATAGCCCAGGATAAATATGTGAGTCTTGCCGAAATATTGCAATGGGTCGGCGACGACAAAAACATGCAGAATACGGTCGGCGGACGCGGTTTGAATTATTTCCCGGTTAAGAATTTTTTCATACCTGTTGATAAGGAACTGATCAGGAAAAATAATGTGCTTGCTGCGAACGACACTTCGTTCGTAGAAGATCAGATCCGGTTTACCTTGCCTCAGAATGTTTCTTATAAAAATGATCTGGCTATCTTAAACATTTTGGCTGCTAATGCCTGGAAACGCCCGATCTATTTCGCAAACTCAATTGATCCTGATCACTACGAAGGTCTGAGTGAATACCTGCAACTCGAAGGTCTGGCCTTTAAACTGGTTCCGGTACGCACACCGGGCTCTACCCCGAATGCTCCTTTACGTGTAAACGTCGATAAATGCATGGATCTGATTTTAAACAAATTTCAGTTTGGCGGTGCCGAAAAAACAAATGTATATTACGACCAAACCAACAGAAGAATGCTGAATACACCCCGTGTACTGGCGTTTCAACTGGCCGAGCATTTACTGAAACTCAATCGCAAAGCAGATGCGATCAAAGTAGCCGATCATGTATTGAAGAGTATCAGTGAAAAATCTTTCCCGACAGGTTTGAGTCAGGAAGACAGAACCATGATCTTAATGACCGACGTTTATATGAAAGCCGGTGGCAAAGAACAGGCTAAGGCACTGACTGATAAACTGATGAAATTTCTGGAAGATGACATCAATTACATGAACTCCCTGCCTTCTGACAAAAGAGATTTTAAAATGGATGACATTCAGTTTGAGCTGACCGCCATGAATTATTTGGCCAACGAAGCCAATAACAATGGTATGCAGGATATCGGCAAGCCAATGAGTGATAAAATAAACGCTTACGCATCTCTGATGCCCAGACAGCAACGATAATACGACAAACAGAGGATGTACAAAGCAAGCATTAAAGAGAACACTTATCAGATCGAATTTAAGCAGGGGCAATTGTTGCTGAATGATGCTGCGCTTTCTTTAGAACTAAGGCCGCTTGATGAAGGCGGATATGAGGCACGCATCGGTGAGAAAACATGGATCGCCGATCTGGTGAAGGCCGATCTGGAACAAAAGATCGTGGTGCTGCGCATTCAGAATAAAAAATACACTGTGAGCCTGAAGGAACCGGTTGATTTGCTGCTCGAAAAGCTTGGCATTACAATCAGGCAGGCGAAAAAAGTAAACAACCTGAAAGCGCCTATGCCGGGTTTGGTGACCAAACTGCTGGTAGCGGTGGGCGACGTGGTGAGGCAAGGTGAGCCACTGCTGATACTGGAAGCGATGAAGATGGAGAATGTATTTAAGGCAGCTTCTGATGTTACAGTGAGTGCGATCAGGGTTACTGAAAGACAGGCTGTAGAGAAGGGCGAGGAGCTCATTGCTTTTGAATAAATAACTATGAAGAATAATAATCCTGCGGGCCTTCTGCTGCTGACTCTTTTGGTACTGTTGCTGCCTTGCACAATGCAGGCTCAAAAATCATATATCTATATCGAACTGATCAAAACGATCCCCTGCCGTGTTTTACAGAATGGTCAGGAGGTAGCGCAACTCAACCGGAACTATATCATCTTAAATATTGCTGAGCAAAGCGAACAGATTATTGATATCGAATTTGGTGCTGATCTGTATCCCAAACAGAATTTTATAGTGGATGTAATGCCTGATGCGGCCTATGCTTATAAATTAGCAAAATCCGGCGAAAAAAGTTTTTACCTGCTTGATCTCATTAACAATGGCAAAATTATTGAATCAAACAGTAAGGTCAATATCGGCTTTGCGACCGGCCTGAATAAAATTAATTTCGGAAAAAATCAGCCGCCGAATACACGCCGCCAAACGGTTAGCAGTGGCAACAGACTGACGAGAATTTTTACCCGCAATAACACAGCCAAAACTACTGCAAAAAGTGCGGTACAACAGCCGGTGGCTCCAAAGACCGCTGTTCGCGAAAAGTATGGGGTGGTAGAAGTGATCAGGCCCGGCTCAGCTAACCAAAGCGGTACGCAGCAGCAGCCGGCACAGTCCCCGACTATGAATGTCAGCAAAGCAACTGTTGGCCGCAGGAGTTCATGTGTCAACACAGCTTCAGATAAAGAGGTAGAACTGTTCAGTGCTATGGTGGCAGCGAAGAAAGATGAAGAAGTTCAATTGCTAATGATCAGAAAGAAGAAGTTTACCGGTTGCCTCACCGTTCAGCAGGTGATACATTTAGGGGAGGCTTATAATAGTCAATACGGCCGGTTGCAGTTCATTAAAATAGTACAGGGTAACGTAGCGAATCCACTTGAATTACCGCAATGTGAATCTTTGTTTAAGAGTGAATCGTATAAAAATAAGCTGCTGGAGGTGATCAACGCTCGCTAGCTTTTGACAGGTACCATTGTTACATAACTAGTGTCGCCATAATCAATCATTTTCAGTTGCAGACTATCTTTGGTCAGGCTTAAAATCTGAAATTTCATCGTTTCGCCATAACCTTTCAGCTTCGCTTCTTCAATTAAAATATTATTTTCATCATCGATGCTATACATGGCTGAATCTTCGCCCTGGATGGAAGTTGTGTACACAATACCATTCGACTTAAACTCCATCAGCGTATTTTCAAGCGACAATTGTTGTTCTTTCATTGCCTGATCGAGCTCACCCTGCAAAATGGTTTTGAAACTGTCGATATTAATTTGTTTACGCAGCGCTTCATCCTGATTGCCTACAGTGTCAATATACAACTTCATCGCAGCAATTTCATTATCCATCTGCGGATTTCGGAGGGCTACACTTTTCCATTTATTACAAAGTAAACTTTTTGGGTCGCTGCCACATGAAACAAAGATCAAACTGCAAAAAGTGACTTTAATCGCAATGTTTATAAAAACGCTTCTCATTGTGTAAAAATAGGACTTCAATTCGAATATAAAAAAGGATAATCACTTACCTTTGCGCAAAATTTTTAAAACACTCTCACTCAGTAACACAATAGCACTATGAGCACAACAACATTAGAACCAAAACTTGAAAAAGCCATGATGAATAACAGCAACGAATCGTATGCAAATAATATTAAAAATGTAACTGTGATCGGTGCCGGCACCATGGGTAACGGTATTTGCCATGTTTTTGCGCAATGCGGTTACAAGGTAAGTATGATGGATGTGTCGCAGCAGGCTATGGACAAGGCATTGGTGACAATCGGCAAAAATTTTGACAGGCAAATAGCCAAGCAAACCATTACTGAAACAGACAAGGAAAAAGCACTGGCTAATATTTCAACTTTTACTTCCATGGCAGAGGCGATGGCTACTGCCGACCTCGTGATTGAAGCAGCTACAGAAAATATTGATCTGAAAATTAAAATATTCAAAGAAATTGACGCGCACGCACCGGAACATTGTATCTTATCTACCAACACATCTTCTATTTCTATTACCCGTATTTCA
>JADYYU010000037.1 GCA_020853515.1 Chitinophagaceae bacterium
AAGGAAGAATAAAAGCACCGTCCTTTTGTGTCTGCTTATCAAAGCCGGAATGCAGCCTGAATGATATCGGAGAAGCAGGTATCGTACCGGGCGCTTAGATGCTAATTGTGCTAAGCTGCAATATGAACAGAGTCGGTTTATGACCTTGCTCTTAATTCAATTTCTTTTTTGCTGGCCTTTACAGCCGGTATCCAGGAAGCAATAATGGCTGTAATGATAACGGTGAGCATCACCAGCAGGAAGTCGCTTGCATGAAGTCGTACAGGGTAATTTCTAACAACAAAATCACTGCCGTCACCTAATTTTATCAGTCCGAATTTTTGCTGCAGCAAGCAAACGATCAAAGCAATGGCCGCACCCATGGCGGCCCCGATCATCGAGATCAGTACACCGGTGGCTAAAAATATCTTTCGGATTGTAATGTCCTGCATGCCCATTGTTTTAAGCATTGCAATGTCTTTTTCTTTTTCAATCACCAGCATTGAAAGTGAACCGATGATATTAAAAGAGGCAATGAGCAGCATCATAGTCAAAATAGCGTACACAGCCAGACGCTCGCTTTTTAGAATAAAGAACAGCGTTTTATTTTGCTCAAAGCGCGTTGCAGATCTTAAATGAAAAGGCCCAATGATTTTGCTGATACTTTGCTGAACCTTTTTTACATCGGTATTTTGTTTCAGTTTTATTTCCAGACTGCTGCAGGAGTTACTTTTTTCGGCCAGATTTTGTAAAGTGCTGAGTGAAGTAAAAGCATAGGCGGGGTCAATATCCGGCATAACAAAAAGGGCATTTACTACAAAAAATTCTTTGTTGTATATGGTGTTCGGGTCGGGCGAAATATTGGCATCTTTTTTAAAGACATAACAACTGACCGGAAAATGGGATTCTTCATCAGCACCCAGCCCGTTTGAAACGCCCAAGCCAAGCGCGATAAAGGGCATGTCCTGAGTGGTGTCGAAGCTGACTTTGCCATACTGTATATTTTCAGAAAAATGTGTCACCGAATCATACCATTCATCGACACCTTTGAGAGTTACGATCGACTGCTTTTCTTCGGTAGAAAGTAATACTTTTTCCTCCAGGGTCTGACTGATGAATTGAATCCCTGGAAATGTCTTCAATTGCACGATCAGGCTGTCATTGAGTTCAAAGTTTTTTCCTTTTGTGGCGGTGATTTTGATATCAGGGTAGAAGTTGGTATAGAGATCCTTGATGGTGGATTCGAAGCCATTGAAAACAGACAGTACTATAATGAGAGCGGCCGTGCCAACAGCCATCGCAATAACGCTGACCCATGAAATGATCTGTATCGCCTGCGTCGACTTTTTTCCTTTAAAATACCGCCATGCAAATTGTAAAATCATGCGGTGTGAAATTAAGTCAAAAAATTGGTTTGTTGACGGGTTAGGTCGTGCTCAGATTTCAGCGCCGATACTTTGGATTTGCAGACCGCCCTTTTTACGAAGTCACTTTCTGCAAATTGTAATGCTAAGTAAGTATTCATTTCACTGACCTTGCAAACCAGCTTGTAAACCAAGCGGTCGCAGCAAGGATGCGGCTGCAAACAGCGCTCTGATGCAGAATATTTAATTCGCCGGAAGCAATGCAGATGATGGTCCGGAAATGTCCCCTTTAAAACGTTAACAAAATATTACACGGCTTTACTACTTATTCATCATTCATCAAACTACTTTTGATGAAGAAAATAAACAAAATGGACACAATAAAATCAAAAATACTTTTAGTAGAAGATGACACAAACTTCGGTAAAGTACTTAAAAATTATCTTGAACTGAATGATTATGTAGTAGAGCTCGCCAGAGACGGTATCCTGGGGTTGGCTGCTTTTCGCAGAGAAAAATTTGACCTTTGTTTGCTGGATGTGATGATGCCTAACCTGGATGGTTTTTCACTCGCCGAAGAAATCAGAAATATTGATGCTGATGTACCTTTGTTTTTTCTGACTGCAAAAAATATGAAAGATGATATCCTTACCGGATACCGCCTGGGCGCCGATGATTATATTCTGAAGCCTTTTGACAGCGAAATACTGTTGCATAAAATCAAGGCTATTATCAAACGAAACAGCGAAGCCAGTGAAAAGCAAAACGAAAATTTTGAGTACACCATTGGTAAATTTCATTTTAACAGCAAACTGCGCGAACTTAAAATCGCTGATGCTACCCATGTATTGTCGCCTAAAGAAAACGATTTGCTTCGTATGTTATGCGAAAATCTGAACGACTTACTGCCACGCGATCAGGCTTTAAAAAAGATATGGGGCAGCGACACCTACTTCAACGGAAGAAGCATGGATGTGTATATTGCTAAACTTCGTAAATTTTTGAAAGATGACGACGAAGTGGAAATTGTAAATATTCACGGGAATGGTTTCCGTTTGGTGGCTCCTGAAGTGCAGGCATAAACAAATACAAACTAATTTTGAAAGTGGTCTCTCAACAGGGGCCATTTTTTTATTTTTTAAAGTCCTGCAGGGTTGTCGTTGCAACTATTTCATTTTTCTGTATCAGGGCTATAATAATGACCCTTTGTTTTTCTCTGCAGTAACCTGGCTGCGGCTGCTGTTCAAGATTTTTTTACGCCAGTTCATAAATGGCTTTTCAACAAGCAGATGCATTAAATAGCCAGCCACAATACAGTTGATCATGCAGATAACAAGCATCACGTTCGGATTCAAATGAGCATCTTCCAGTAAATGATGCGTAATATGGATGACACCCTTGTGCGTTAAATAAATAGCGTACGAAAGCACTGCAATCAATCGTGTGAGACCTGACTTGCACCTGAATAAGATACTTGACGGACAAACAGCCCCCAGCACAATGCATCCGTAACCGATGGCAATCAGCGGAAACCCAAATACTGATGCCGAAAAAGTTGTTTGATCTTCACACAGAAACCAGGCGCCTGACAATAGTAATATTCCCACTAGCAAAAACTGGTTGCCATAACCTGATATTTTGTTCCAGAACACCGGCATAAACTGATACATGGCAGCGATACTGACACCTGCAAGCAAACCGTCCAGACGATTGTAAGAGGGGTAGTAAATAAATTTGTACCAGTACAACCAGGATTGCGTGGATTCAAGGTGCGGCAAGTAGAAATTCTCATAACTGACAAACCTGCAAATCAATCCAACTGCAAAAAGCAATAGGAGGATCCGGTAGGACTTCTTTGTAAGCCGGGTCATTTGCAGCAACAGCAGGATCAGTGGAAGTACTAAGTAAAAATGTTCTTCAACGCAAAGCGACCAGGCGTGGGAAAAGGTTCCCTGATCTTTCAGATTGAGTCCAAAATTTTGCGTAAAGGTCAGAAACTTCCATAAGGGTGGCAGGCTTTCTTTTTCACGAAAAAAAGGGACGCAAAAATAGATAAGTAAGGTCAGTAGAAATGCCGGTATTATTCTGAAGAAACGTTTCAGAAAAAACTGTTTGAGTGAAATTGTTTGCCCTTGTTTTATTTGCGAAAAAAGTTGCGATGAAATCAAAAATCCGCTCAGTACAAAAAAAAGGTCAACACCGGTCCAGCCAAAATTTGCGAATTCGGGTAACCAGGATGGCTGCCCGCCGCTTAAGATAAAATAGTGAAATAGAAATACAAACAGGATGGCAAAAGCCCGCAGATGATGGAGTCCGTTAAAAGTTACTGGAGTGCTGCTGTGCAAGGATGAATAAATTATGGTGTGATAAAAGTGTCGCCCTTATCTATTTTATCTAAATGAGTAGGCATTCAGTTACAATAAACAAATCCGCTGATGGGCACGAATATATATCGGTTTTAATAGACAAGGAAATAAAGAGTTGCTGATTTTGTATCTGCGAAAATAATTTTGAAAACTCTATGCCTGTTTAGAGATTTTTTGGGGAATGTACACAGGACATGTCGTGCAAAGTAGCCTTCGAGATTTTTTATGCAAAAGAAGCCAGATAACCCACAGCGTTCACCCGCTGCTCACAATTTTTTGAAGGCACTTGCTTTGATTTCACCGGTACGCCCATCCGGCAATTTTACCATCAGCTTGTCTATTTTCCGGTTTAGATACTCAACTTCAATACCCGCACTCAGCGCAGCAGACAGTGATCTGGAAGAGGAGGTGAATGTCGTACGCTCGTCAATGATGATGCCATGAAAGTGCCGTGTGTCGTGATAATATTTGACGGCCATCAATGCCATGCAGATACCGGTGAGCGACATCAGTATTTTGACGGCTCCTCCGGAAAGGAACTGTTTATGAAAAATACTCTTCATAAATAGCAAACTCATGCTTATCATAAAGCCTATCAATGCGGCAATCGCCCATTGATTGACACTGAACATAGTATAGAGGTTTTTCCACCAGCGAATAAAAAAAATATCCTCTGCTGCCTGTATTGGCTGTGTGATCTTTTTCTGCGCCAGCAATAAATTATCTCTGTAATTTTTTTGGTCATTTAACTGCAAAGCCTTCCTGAAACACCAGACCGCCATGCCGGTTTTATTGGCTCGGTAGTAGGCATTGCCGGCATTATAATATAAGTCTGCATGGCAATATCCATCATTTATCATCTGCTGATAGAGTTGCGCCGCACTATCGTAATTTTTATTATGGTATAGTTCGTTGGCATTTTCAAACATAATATTATTATCTGCAGCTTTCAGCAAACCCGGAAAGCAGGCCAGCAAGATGATCAAGATGTATGCTATGATTTTCATCCTATTTCGTCTTCTAATTTTCCGATTAATTTATAAGCGTCGCTGTAGGTCTGATGCATGCGCATACTGCCGGTTTCAGGTGCGTACAGGGCCATTTCGCATTCGTTGGTCACCCTAAATAATTCTTCTTTCAGCGGTTCTGAAATATTTTTTTCACTCAGTTTCTGCCGGGCAATTTCTTTTGACAACTGTGACATCGGAATGGCGAGCTTGTCGCTCAGGTAAAGCCATACAGCCTTGGCCGTTTCTTCGTAAAATGAATTCTGCGCAGATAATTTTAAATATTTCTCGGCTGTTTCCAGTCTTTTCAACGCAATTTTATTCGCTTTTTTACTTTTAAATAAAATCATATTTTCCTGCAACTTATCCTCCTTGCGCTTAAAGGCAAGCAAACCGATATATGCGAGTACGGGCAATGCAAAACTACCCCAGTAAACGGGGCTTCCGGGTAGATTCAGCGGTTGCGATTTCTCAATTTTACATCTGGCTGTCTGTATGTCATGAATATCATGGGGCAATCTGGATGCAGTATGATTGTCATCGCCTTTGCCGGGTATTACATGCACGGTATATGATGGGGTTGTTAAGGTTTTATATTGTTTTAATTCAGGATCGTAAAACGAAAAATCAGTGGGAGGTATCGTAAAATTACCTGCCTGCTGAGGTGCAAATGAGTACGTGATTAGTTTAAAGCCGGCAATCACATCGTTGGTTACTGTAATCGTATCTTTTTGCTGAATATCGTACGCGTTGATTTCCTGAGGGAATTTTATTTCAGGGGCATTGATCAGCTTCAGGTTGCCGGTGCCTGTTATTTTGAATGTGATGTTGGCTGCATCATCTGTGCTGAGTTCTGTGCGGTCAATTTTGCTTTCTATGGTATATGAACCGATGGCACCCTTGAATGAAGATGGTTTGCTTTCCGCTGGCAGGTCATGTACCGTAATTTTAAGCGGTGTGCTTTTTAAGCTCACTTTTACATCTTCATAGTCATAGGTGGTTAAGTACTGATCTGCAAAGGCCGGGTCGCTCATCATCATAGACCCAAAAAAGGCATCGTCTTCAAAAGGATTTTCCTGCCTCACCCGGTTCGCCTTAAGTATCCGCGCCATGCCGCTGGCTTCTGCCGGGTCAAGCTCTAGTATGCCGGTCTGCGTAGGAAATAAGGCCGTCCGTTTAATCTCAAACATCTGATATTCTTTGCCATTCACGATTTCTGCGGTGGGCTTGGGTACACGGGGTAATTTAAAATCCTGACTCCAGAATCCGATCAGGGTGGGCAGACGGGTGAGGTTGATATCCATTGGCACCCTCGTGTATAATTTGTAACTGGCGGTTACCTGTTCGCCCACCGTAGCCTGTGTTTTGTCAACATCTACGCGAATAAACAAGTTGTCAGACAGGTTTGCCCGGGTGATTTCAGGTTGTGCATTCACTGCCCGTTGCCGGGGCATCTGCGCAGACCTGGTTCGGCCGCTTTGCAACATCTGCATCATTTGCTGATGTTGTTTTTGCATGGCAGCAAATACGTCATTGCCAGATGGATCCTGATCAAAAAACGGATCGTCAAAAGGGTCCTGCGAACGTTTCGGCTGACGTGTTCTGACTGTGCCTTCAACCGCAGTAATCTTAACGGTATTGGATCTGTATTCGCGTCCGTCAATACTGATGATGCCGGTGGGCAGGGTCAGCGTGCCTTTGTGTTTTGCCCTGAAAACAAACGTTTTTTCGATGGTAATACTGCGTTCGCCATTCATAATGACGATACTGCTGCTTTCGGATGGGCCGCCCAATATCTGCACATCCCGATCATCGCTCAAATCAAATCCGCCGGCTCTATTGGCATTTTTAATCACATATTTTACTTCAAATGCGTCTTGCAGCCCAACCTTACTCACGGCGGGTACTACCTGAAAACTGATGCCTTGAGCTAAAATGGCCTGACAGGATAACAAGAAAATCAAACTAGTGAAAATACCTTTCATACCTCTAAAACGGATCTTGTTTTTGAACAGCAAATTTACTTTCTATGCTTTTGAATAGGGCGTTAAAACTGTGTGAAAAATGCGCGGCAAACCGCCCTTGATTGATCATTTGATTTTACTTTATTGGCCGGGCAGGGGAGGTGTGCTGTAACTATTTTTTGATCACTTTTCGCACAAATTCACCTGCTTTTAGATGATAGGTGCCTGGCGGTAAATGTGCGATGTCGATCCATATTTTTCCGTTGCTGCTATTGCTGCGTTTTTTCAGCACACACTGACCAAAAACGTCAAACAGCATAATCTCCTGCTCGTTATTCTTCAGCCAGTCGCTTTCCAGTATCAATTGGGTGGTGGCCGGATTGGGATATACAAGCAGTTCGGAATAGGCTGCCGGCAGCGACGTGACTGCTTCGGGATAACAATTTTTGATATTCAGAATAATCGTATTCATGACGGTGTCGCAACCGTTGCTCACACGAAGTGTTACCGTATAGGTGCCGGCTGCCGGATAATTGTAAACAGGATTATGAATCAATGCGGTATCGCCTGAGGTTGCCGGGTCGCCAAAATTCCACCACCATGATGTAATGCCTGCAGTATCGGCAGTAAATAGCACAGGTTGGCCTGCACAAATGCCTGCAGTGTCAATGCCTGCGGTCAGTACCGGATAGAATTCACACAGGGTGCTGTCATTCACTATACAACTGTAAGTAGCTGCATTCGCTGCAACACTGCCACTGCTGCCGAGTACAGGTGTTGGTTGCGTAATTTTAAACGGTGCCGAAACAAGCGAAGTCAGTGCGGTGACATCCGTTTCAAAACAACCGCTTTGTAACTGTGCATCTAGTTTCAGTAACAGCGATTGAAAGCCTGAAGGATCGGCATACTGGTTGCCAAAGCCGCTCAAAATATATCCCCCGTCAGGGGCTTTCGAAAGACGTGGATAATGCGAGGATCCGTTATTGTAAGTTCGTGCAGACAGCAGGTTGCCTGCAGACGAAAATTTCATGATCGCATGTTTGTTGGGTACCATGCCCGGAGTCGGATACGACGCCGTTGCTACACTCACAATAATATTATCCTGAGGATCTGTCAGTATCGTACTGCCATTTTCGAACAAATCCGGATTGCCATAAAATATTTTTGTCCAGAGGGTGTCGCCCTGAGCGGTAAGACGCATCAGAAAATTATCGCCATAACTTTGAAAATTAGGCTTCAGCAGGGTGGTGGAACCTGTCATCACTAAGTCGCCATTCGCCAGTTGTTTTACATCAAAACCCCACATGTGCTGATTTGTATCGCCATAACATTTTAGCCATTGCAGGGTTCCGCTGCTATCCGTTTTTAATAAAAAAGCGTTGAACGTTCCCATTGAAATATAGCGGCCTGTCACCAGGTAACCACCGTCGTCGGTCACAGTCAATGCCGTGCCATCGTCGTATTGTCCATTATTGCCAAATGTTTTGCACCAGAGCAGATTGCCGCTGCTGCTAAGTTTGATCAAAGCCACATCCGGCGTGCTTTTTACGCTGCCGCTGAGTATGAGGTCGCCCTGAGGTGTTTCCTGTATATCATTGATATTGTCATTGCCATTGCTCAGGTTCAATTGTTTTTGCCATAAAATATTACCCGACTGACTCAGCCTGACAGCCAGACCGTTATAGTTATTAAATACACCCGTATTATTAATCATTACATATCCTGAATCAGCCGTCTCAATCACTTTGCCATACACATTTCCGGTAGATTGTGTACTGCCAAAAAAATGTTGCCATGCGATCTGTCCTTTGCAGTTTAGTTTGATCACAAAAGGATGATATAAATTATTATTCGCTCCTTCACTGGCCAATCCGGTTAATACATAGCCGCCATCTAAGGTTGCTTTGGCATCAAATGTCTGCAAACCTGAACCTGCAATTGGCTGTGCATATTGCTTTTGAAATTTAATTTGTGCCTGAACCTCCATCGCGGTCAGTATCATCAGGATGAAAAAAATATTGATCGTCTTACACATAAAAACAAATATACATACAGCCTTAATATAATGTACACATGGCTGCCAGGCTTTTTTATTGTCAAAACCTGCTTTTACTTTTATCAATAAACAATTTTTCCGAAAAAGCCGTATTTTGCGCATTCAAACAAAAATTACAATGAACAAATTTTTCAGGGTATTCATTCTGTCATGTCTGTCTTTCAGCGCTTTTTCGCAATCATTGCTCACCATTGAAAAGTTATGGTCGCTGGGCAGGGTAAATTACCAGGGGGTGAGCAAAGATGCCACCACTTTGTATTACAGTGTATCGGTGCCCGATATTGCCGAGAATAAAAATAAAACCACTTACTATGCGATTTCCTTAAGTGGCGGCAAAGCCAAGCTGATAGACGCAATACCCGGAAGCATAAATATTAAGACAGAAAGCCAAAGTGAGAATGTGAAAGTGTCGCCGGATGGTAAAAAAGTGATTTACACCCGTGACGTGAAGATGCAAAAAATGCACAGCACGGATCTCTATCCTAACCTGAGCAAGTCAAATGTGTACGTTTATAATGACCTTAATCAGCGGCATTGGGATACCTGGGAAGATGGGGCCTATTCGCATGTTTTTGTGGCCGATAATGTGGCCGATAATGCGCTGCACGAAAAAGATATCATGGTCAATGAGCAATTTGATTGTCCCCAGAAGCCACATGGCGGTGATGATGATTTGATTTTTTCTGCAGACAGCAAAACGGTGGTGTATGTAACTAAAAAGAAAAGCGGGAAGCAATATGCTCAGAGTACGAATACTGATTTATATGCCTATAACATGGCAAATGGATCTACTGTTAATCTTACAGAAGGTATGATGGGATTTGATACCCATCCAGTGTTTAGCAACAGCGGCAATACACTAGCCTGGCTGAGTATGAAAACAGATGGCTTTGAAAGTGATAAAAACGAATTGTGGGTTATGGACTGGAACACCAGGGAGAAAAAAAATCTTACGGCCAACTGGGATGAGAATGTCAATCATTTTGTTTGGAGCACAGACGACCGTAAAATATATTTTATTGCACCGGTACGTGGTACCGAACAACTGTTTGAAATGGAGCTGGCTACACAAAAGATAACACAGATCACCAAAGGGATGTTTAATGTTGCTGATCTCTGTTATCAAAACGGAAATACCATGACGGTGACCAGAACCGATATGAATCATGCGGCAGAATTATACAATGTTGACCTGAATACCGGTACGATGGTGCAGTTGTCGCATGTGAATGATGCCGCCTATGCAAATATTAAAATGTGTGATGTAAAAGAACGTTACACAGAACTTGAAAACGGTCAAACTCTTTTTTCATGGGTCATTTATCCGCCCAACTTCGATCCTGAAAAAAAATATCCGGTGTTGCTCTATTGTCAGGGTGGGCCGCAAAGTGCACTCAGTCAGTTTTATTCCTATCGATGGAACTTCCAATTGATGGCAAGTAACGGTTACATTGTGATAGCACCCAACAGAACCGGTATGCCGGGCTGGGGCACCCAATGGAATGCAGCGATCAGCAAGGACTGGGGCGGCGATCCGATGCGCGATTATCTGGCTGCCACCGATGATATTGCTACAGAACCTTACGTTGACAAACAGCGTATTGGTGCGGTAGGCGCCAGCTACGGAGGTTATTCCGTATTTATGCTGGCCGGTATTCATGAAGGCCGTTTTAAAACATTTATTTCTCATTGCGGACTGTTTGATTTGCGAAGTTGGTATGGTACCACCGAAGAGATCTGGTTTGCCAACTGGGATATCGGCGGTGCATACTGGGATAAAAACAACAAAGAAGCGCAATACAGCTATAAAAATTTTAGCCCGAGCAATTTTGTCAGTGACTGGACTTCACCCATTATGATCATTCAAGGGGGTAAAGATTATCGGGTGCCTATAGAGCAGGGCTTACAGGCGTTTCAGGCCGCACAGCTCAAAGGTCTCAACAGCCGATTTATGTATTTGCCCGATGAAAACCATTGGGTATTGAAAGCGCAGAATGGCGTGGTATGGCAGACGGAATTTTTTAAATGGCTGAAGGAAACTTTGTAATGCCAACAAAGTATTTCTTTTAGGATAATTTTTGCATCTTCTTTAGATTAAAAAATTATTTTTGTGCCTCACTCATTATTTTGATAAAAAAAATTCTCTATAGCGTTATTTGTTTGCTTTTGGCAACGGCCGCTTTTGCGCAAAAAAAACAAAACATCTCCCGCGAACAATTAGAACTGCAAAGACAATCCCTCTTATCGGAAATTAAGCAAACGCAAAGTGAGCTGACGGTATTGCGTCAGGACAAAAAAGCGACGCTGGCACAGTTACAGGCTTTGCAGGCGAAATTAAATGCACGCCACAAATTAATTTCAAATATTAATAATGAAATCAGCCTGATCGAAAACAATATTAATCTGGCCAACAATGATGTTCATATTCTCAAAACTAAACTGGATACACTTAAAAGACAGTATGCGGAAATGGTGCGCTATACTTACAAAAACAAAACGTCATCTGATTTTATTGTCTTTTTGTTTTCATCTACCTCTTTCAATGACGCGATTCGTCGCATGAATTACGTAAAACAGTATCGTGGTTACCGCGCAGATCAGGCCGTAAAGATCACATCTGCAAGCAAACAGCTTACCAATAAGATCACAGTGCTGAATATTGAAAAGCAAAAGAAAGATTTTGTACTGATCGCACAGGAAAATCAGAATAAGATGCTGGAATCTGAAACACTGGAAAAAGATAAAGTGGTGAATGAATTAAAAGGGAAAGAAAAGGAATTGTTATATACACTTGCAAAAAATAAAAAGGCGGCTGAGGATCTGAACAAAGCGATCTCCTCGGCTATTAAATATGAAATCGACCTGGCGCGTAAAAGAGCTATGGAAGATAAAGTGCAGCAAGACCGGCTCAGGAAACAACGGGAAGAACAGGAGAAAAAACTACTGGCCGATAAACGGCAACGTGAATATGATGCTGCAGAAAAATCAAGAAGAGAAGAGGCCGCACGAAGATTAGCCCAGGAGAAAAAAGAGCAGGAACAAAAGGAATTGCTGGCCTTGCAGGAAAAGCAAAAAAGAGAAGCACTGGAGCGAAAGCTGATGCAGGAGCAAAAGGAGCGCGAGGCTAAAGAAAGAGCCCTGGCCCTTGAAAAGAAACAGCGCGAGGAGGAAGAAAAGAAAGCTTCGCAGATGGCTGAAGCCAATCGCATACAAAAAGAACGTGAACTGGCTATCGAAAAGCAAAAGCAGGAAGAGCGATCACGGCAGCTTGCAATGCAAAAACGTAAGCAGGAGGAGCGCGAAAGGCAACTGGAGCTGGATAAACAAAAGCAGGAGCTTGAGCAAAGGCAACTGGCGGAGGAAAAAAGACGGCAGGATCGTGAGCAGGCCAGACTGGCATCCAATACGCCATATAACAATCCACGATATGTGCCAAACGCTGACAAACCTAAGTTTGGTGATGTGTCGCTTAACACTGGCAGCTCAGAAGATTATGTACCTGCCAACCGCAGCGCCAACCGTGCGCCCGAAAATTTGCCGGAAAAGAAACCGCCTGCCGTAGCAAAGGCAAATGTCAAGTCGTTTGCCAATGATGATTATAAATTTTCACTTACACCGCTCGAACGTGAAATTTCAAACAACTTTGAACTCAGCAAAGGCAGATTGCCATGGCCTGTTGAAAAGGGTTATATAGTAGAACATTTTGGTAAAAACAAACATCCCCTGTTTAATATTGAGACAGATAACTATGGTATCGATATCAAGACAAGCCGCACAGCCGGAGCACGCGCCATTTTTGCAGGTGAAGTGAGTTCTATCCTCACCATTCCGGGTACAGGCACTACCGTAATCATTAACCACGGTTCGTTTTTTACTGTGTATGCCAAACTCAGTTCAGTCAATGTAAAGAAAGGATCGCGCGTTGGCTTGAAACAAAATATCGGCACTGTAATGACGGATGAGGAAGGAAATACTCAAATCAATTTTCAGGTATGGCGCATTGGTGCTAATGGCACTTCATATAAACTGAATCCCGAACTTTGGATCGCACAATACTGATCAGGCTGCAGATCGCTTCCATTTTCCTGAAAGACGCAGAACGCCACCGGTCAGAACCAATAAAATGACGGATCCAAACGAAAGCCATTTAAACAATTTGATCACTTCCAGCATGGCGGCCATATTGCTCGATTGCTGCGGATAATTTTTAAGTAAGGAGATGATCTGTATATTTTCAAGATAGTCTGCCAGCATCGTACCAAAGGGCATCACATTGACCCATCTGTATGGCGAATTTCGATAGAGCAAACTCAGCATGATTGCAAAAAAAAATGCATACACCGGCGGATACACCATATCTGTGGTCAATTCTGTAAAAGTGTAATATTTACGGGCCTCCTCACTGTAATCTGCTACCATTTGCAGGGATCTTTGTGGGTTAAAGCCCAAAGTGAGGTCAATGACACCGACCGATTTGCCGGATAGCGCATTGATTTTTTGTTCCGCATTTTTCAGCAAATAGGCCGGAAACACACTGTATAATAATGCAAACAGCAACAGAGTTTTCCAATGTGCGATGCGGCACAGGAATCGGGAGAGTGATTTCATGATAACGGTTTTTGATAGGTTAAAGGTACGGCATACAAGGACATCATACCTATCATTGAGTCAGGAAGAAGGCAGCGGTGAAACAGTGCTATTTACGAACAAACGGCAGATTTCTTATTTTAATATTAATTAATTGTAACCAATTTTGTTCACATTCACTTATTTAAGTAACATTCACTCAATGTTATGGTAATATGAGCAGCCGAATTTTGCAGCATATATTAAAAGTAACATTTACAATGAAAAAAATTGCCGCCCTGATTATTTTAATCTCCGTTTGCATGCACTCATTTGCCGGCATCGGTATAATAGAAGGTAAAATTACTGATGAGAATAATGCGCCGCTCACCGGTGCTACCATTAAACTTGAAGGCACCATGCTGGGTGCCCGTGCTGATATAGACGGCCATTATGTAATCCGGAATGTGGAGTTGGGCAAGTATAATATTGAAGTCAGCTATGTATCTTACGAAAAGAAGATTATTACGGACGTGATCATTAAAGATGGCAATATTGTAACCGTGAATGTATCGATGAACAAAGCTCCTAAGGGGATGAAGGAAGTAACGGTAAAGGCCACTCTCAAAAAGGAAAACCTGTCGAGCTTGCTGGTTCAGCAAAAAAATCTCGCTACCATTTCTGATGGCATATCAGCTGAAAGCATCCGTCGGACCCCTGACCGCAATACCAGCGATGTACTGAAACGCGTATCAGGTGTGAGTATCAACGAGGGTAAATTTGCTGTTGTACGCGGTCTTCCGGATCGTTACAACATGGCCATGCTGAATGGGATGGTTTTACCCAGTACAGAAGCTGACCGTAAAGCATTTTCTTTTGATATGTTTCCTTCAAATCTGCTCGACAATATTACGATCATTAAAGCCGCTACGCCGGATATGCAGGGCGACTTTGCCGGAGGAGTGATCGATTTGAACACCAAAGATATACCCACCGAGAATTTTGTTTCGGTACAGCTTGGTACCGGTATGAATACCCTGGGTACTTTCGGCTCTTATAACGACAGCAGGAATGGCAAAAAGGACTGGATTGGATTAGATGACGGCGGACGTAAACTGCCTGATGCATTTCCGGCAACCGATTCGTTTTATAGCAGCACATTCACCCGTCAGCAAAAAATTAATGCTTCCAAAGAAGTTAACAACGACTGGGAAATTAAAAAGCGCAACAGCATGATGCCTAACCGCAATGTTCAGACAGTGGCCGGCTATTCTACTACTTTTAAAAACAACTCGGCTTTTGGTCTCATCAGCGCTATTTCTTATAACCGCTCACAGAGAATCAATTATATCGAAAGAAACGATTTTGAACTGGATAAAAACCCGGTATTTATTTATTCCGATACAGTAGCCCGCGACAATATTCTGGCCGGGGCATTGCTGAATCTGGGTTACAAATTGAACTCAAATCATAAGTTTACGTTCAGAAATACCTTTAATATCAATAGCGAAGATGCCACTATCAATCGCTTTGGTAACAATAAGCTCAACGAACAGTACATCAGAGCTACTTCTGCACAATTCACTTCCAATACCTTACTGGTCAATCAACTGACCGGTGAACATATTATCAGTAAACGAAAAATAAAAGTGCAATGGGCCGGGGCCTACAATAATATCGTACGTAATACCCCCGATTTGCGAAAAACCTATTATGTACTGAATTATAATAATCCTGACGACTCTACCTATTCAGCCAATGTGCCGATGGGTAAAGCATCGCCCAATTACTCAGGCAAATTTTATTCAACTCTGCAGGAAAATATTTACAATGGCAAAGTGGACATAACGGTTCCATTTATGATCAAAAATGTGGCTCAGTCGGTAAAAGTGGGTGGATTTGCACAGACTAAAAACCGTGATTTTTCTGCCAGAGTACTGGGTTATGTAGTTTCGAATGTGTCCAAATTTAACTGGGATTTGATGGAATTGCCGGAGGATAAAATTTTCGATCCGGCCAATATGAGCGATAATGGTTTCAGACTGGATGATATTACACAGCCCACCGATAAATACTCTGCCACATCTAATTTAAATGCCGGCTATATTATGCTCGACAATAAATTTTTGAAAAAAATGCGAGCCGTATGGGGTGTGCGTTATGAGAGTTTTAAACAGGAATTAAAAACAAAAAATAACAAGGATGAGGTATCTATCAAGCACGATTTTCAAAGTATATTACCTTCATTGAATCTGACATATTCACTCAATAAAAAAACAAACCTTCGTTTCTGTGCTTCTAAAACACTTTCCCGTCCTGAGTTTAGAGAAATGTCAAGATTTGCCTTTTACGACTTTAATTCAAATGCTGTGATACAGGGTTACGACTCGCTGGTACAGGCTTCGATTCAGAATTATGATCTGCGCTATGAATTATATCCAGGCAAAGGAGAACTGCTTTCTTTCTCTTTATTTTATAAACGTTTTGACAAGCCGGTTGAACAGGTCTTTATCAGTCAGGGTGCCGGATCGAGATTACGCTATTTTCAAAATGGTAATTTTGCAAAAGATTTTGGCGCAGAACTTGAATTCAGAAAATCGCTGTCATTCATCAGTAGCAATGAAAAGTCGGTGTGGAGCAACCTGTCATTATTTGGAAATATCGCTGTGATCAAATCTCAGGTAAAACTGCAGGGTGTGAGTGCAGAAGCCACTTCAGACAGACCTTTGCAGGGGCAGTCTCCTTATCTGATCAACGTGGGTATGTCTTTTACCCATCCTGAAACCGGCATCAGTTCAACACTCTTATACAATCGGATTGGAAAACGCTTGTCAGAAGTCGGAAATTATTCATTTCCTGATATCTATGAGAATGCACGTGATGTGATCGATTTTCAGATCAGCAAAAAACTGTTTGATAAATTGGATATCCGTTTAAACTTCACAGATATTTTACATCAACCCTATATTTTCTATCAGAATACAGACGAAAATACCAATTATGCCAAGTCTGATAATATCATACAAAAAACCACAATTGGTTCTTCCGTTGGTTTATCGCTCGCGTATAAGTTCAATTAATAAAGTAAGCGTAGTTTGTCTCACTTCGACGATTCAATTCCTGCTTGCACTTAACATCTTAAAAATAGCAGCCGGGATTGTTTAGATAGTTTTTAGCGATCAATTTGCTGTCATCCTATCTGATATCAGGAAACGAACTTGTACTTCTGTATCGTGTAAACCCGGAACTGAGTTTGATTGTCTGTATGATGATGTGGCCAGGTATCACCACTGTTTCACTTACACCGCTTCTTGGTTTTTCGTTTCTGAACAGTGTCATAATGACCTTTCGGAATTGCGATCAGATCGAAATACGTATGCCCAATCTCAAACAATTTGTTTGAGGGCTGGTCATATCAGCCTTTCCTTATGTGTATTGTAAGAATATACCGGACTTAATCCGGTTCGTCGAATGTTTAAAGACAAAATAGTAGAGTCAAAAGGCAATTTCTTTGCCAACAAAAATAAACTATCTGGAAGATTCCATATTACGTACAGAACTTTTGTCGAGTATATATTCAACGCCGGTTTTTTTATCTGTATAGCTAGATCTTTCGGTTGAATAGTAAAGCATGTCATTTGCCTGCCCGCCTTCGCGCAAAATCATCATACTCAAGGGTTCTGCAATATTATGTACCACAAAAGCCGGAGTGTATTTGTTGTTATTGTAAAATGAAACCGTTGCGTCTGTGTAGTAGATCAGGGAAAAGTTGCCATCTGCCGTTTTGAAAATTCTTTCTATTTCAGGCCGGCCTTTGTTTTCCTGATTAAAGTCAGCCTCTTTCAGCGCTTGTGCTTTCATATTCATTGCACATAACACGCAAACAATCAATGTCAGTATTTTTTTCATATTGATTTTAAAATTTGATAGTCAAATATACAGAATTTTTTATGAAGCGAAGCAAAATTCAGATTTTTTTAGTTCAATGAGGACTCTGACTTATGGGATCAGCGGCAGTTATAATTTCGATTTTTGTAAGTACACGGGTTCTCATGTATGCGGCTACGAAAATAAAATTTTACAATTATTTCAGATAGCTGCAGTCGGCTTATAAATAACCATTTGGTAATACTGCGCATAATTACATAACACTGCTGTAATGATTGAGTAACACACTGTGCGCATTTTTGCATCAGAAAATAATACATCTTAAAAAAACAAAAATGAAATCACAGATTTACAATTTAAACATTACAGGCAACAAGCTGATGAGCAGAAAACTCATCTTAACCATGCTGGCTATTTTTGCAAGTACCTTATTTGCCCGGGCTGCCGCACCGGTTAAAACAATTACAGGCAATATTACCGGAAATACTATGTGGAATTTCGACACCATTTATGTGCTTTCGGGCAAAGTATATGTTATCAATGGCGCAACGCTCACCATTGCACCAGGTACAATTGTTAAAGGCGATTATACCACACCCGGTTCTGCATTAATCGTAACCCGCGGTGCAAAATTATATGCCATCGGTGAACCCGGCCGGCCAATCATATTTACTTCGAGCCAAACACCCGGCAACCGTGCAACAGGCGACTGGGGCGGTGTGGTAATAGCGGGTAATGCAACTACCAATGTTCCGGGCGGTATCGGGACTTTCGAAGGCGGTAATCTTGCCAATCCGAATGCCGGTGGCGGAGGAACAGCAGACGGTCAATACGGCGGTCTGAATGATCTGGACAACAGCGGTGAACTGAAGTATGTAAGGATCGAATTTGCAGGTTTTCCTTATGCCCCGAATAAC
>JADYYU010000038.1 GCA_020853515.1 Chitinophagaceae bacterium
AATGGCTATTTTTGCTAAGCTTTATGCATGTGCTGCTCGAATTTCCACTGAATTACCTGTCATTTGCAGGTATCATTAAAGAACTGACAGGCCGGGGAGCAAAGCAACAAGCTGCAGCCTAAATATTATAACCATGAAAAAAAATATCCTGCTTATTTTTATCCTTCAGTGGAGTGTCTATTATGTTAGTGCGCAGTATTACAACAGTGCCTTCGGATACAACGGTTTGCCACTGAAAAGTGCGCTGCACAATATTATCAAAAATCACACGGTGCTTACCTATGCAGACTTGTGGACGGCATTTCAGCAAACAGACAAAAAACCTGATAATACCGTGTGGGATATTTACACGGATGTACCCGGCGGTGTACCGGCCATTTCATTTCAATTTGTAGTGAACCAATGCGGCAATTACAATGCGGAAGGAGATTGCTATAATCGTGAACACACCTGGCCCAAGGAAAAATTCGGAGGCGACGATACGTATCCGATGTACTCTGATTTACATCAGGTTTACCCAACTGACGGCTGGGTTAATAACAAGCGGGCAGCTTATCCGTACGGCAATGTGAATACTGTTACATATACATCGGTCAGTAATCAGTCGAAATTGGGCAATAGCAGCACCTACAGCGGCTACACCGATAAAGTGTTTGAACCGGTAGACTCCTTTAAAGGCGATCTGGCGAGGGCCTATTTTTATATGAGCACCCGCTATCAAAATGAAGATGCAGGTTGGGACAACTGGACCATGGCCAATGGTGCAGAACTCACTCAGGATGCGATCAGTTTATTATTGAGCTGGCATCATAATGATCCCGTTAGTCAAAAAGAAACAGACCGTAATGCTGCCGTCGCTTTATTGCAAAACAACCGCAATCCTTTTATCGACTATCCCCTATTTGCTGATTGCATTTGGGGAAACGGAGATTGCAGCAGTTTGGGCCTCAGCCATGTTGAGCTTGATTTATATGTGACTATTTTTCCGGTGCCTGTCCACAATGAACTACATATTAAGACCGATAGCAGGATCAACATCAGCAACATGTCCATTTATGACCTTTGCGGCCGGGAGGTATTCAGCATTCGAAGTACAGTAAGCACCGATGTCTTAAATATTTCCAGCCTGCCGCAAGGCAACTACCTTCTGATGATGAACACATCACAGGGTGTGTATAAAAAAGTATTTTCAAAAAATTAAAGCAATTGATGAACGCATTTCAGACCCTATCCGCAGCATTAACAAATACACCAACCCGGCTGGTGGCTGTTTCCAAAACAAGATCAATAGCAGAGATTATGGCACTCTATCAGCAGGGACAGCGATTATTTGGAGAAAACAAAGTGCAGGAATTACTGGAAAAACAACCCCAATTACCTTCGGATATTGAATGGCATCTGATCGGTCACCTGCAAAGCAACAAAGTAAAATACATAGCACCTTTTGTAAGCATGATCCATTCTGTAGATTCAGTGAAGCTATTGTTTGAAATCAATAAAGAAGCGGCCAAAAATAAGCGCATCATCAAAGTACTGATACAAATACATATTGCACAGGAAGAAACGAAATTTGGTGCCGACGAAAAAGAACTGATCGAAATACTTGAATATTATACGGCCGCCAATTCAACTTTAACGCATGTGTGCATAGCAGGATTGATGGGCATGGCTACCAACACCGACGATGAACATTTGACTGCGCAAGAATTCCAAAAACTCAGCAATCTTTTTCAATCGGTTAAAAAAACCTACCTGCTCAACAAAGCCGATTTTACAGAAATTTCAATGGGTATGAGCAGCGACTACCAGATAGCCATGGCAGCAGGCAGCACCTTGGTTCGGATTGGCAGTTTGCTGTTTGCGGGGTAATATTGACTAAGGTGGATTAAAAAATAAATTCGGCGCATAAAATAAAATGGAAATGTGTTTATGAAAGTAAATTCCGGAAAAAAAATACTTAGCTATTTATATCCCCAAACCTTGAAAGAAATTTCAAATACCAGACATCCGCAATTAAAGCTGCAGTTGTTTTGTAACCAATTAATGCTGTCAACGCACGAAGCCGTTTATTCATTTGGCACCTTTTATACCCCCTTCCGTAAATCATTTAAATCGATCAAAAAAGAGCTGATCCATTGCCGACGATTCTTATTGTTAGGCACTGGCCTGGGAAGTGCCCTGCAAATTTTGCAACGGAAACATCATATTTTTCCGGAATCTGTACTGGTCGATAATGATCAGGACATCTTAAATCTCAGCATGGAATATATGCAGCTCAATTCAAAAAAAAATGTGACCTGGCTGCTGAGTGATGCCGGAGTTTACATGCAACAAAACATCGGCACTTTTGACCTCATAGGTGTTGATATTTTCAGAGACACGATGATACCAAAAGATTTTAAGCAGGCTTCTTTTTTTGAATTGTGTAAAAATAAATTGAATCCCGGCGGGCATTGCATTTTCAATATGATACTGAACAGCAGAAATGAGCAAATGATCATACGTGAACGCCTGCAACAGCACTTTACTTCAATTCATGAAATTCAATTTAAGGTTAACACCTTTTATGTTTGCAGCAATCCCTAAGGAAAAAATTGGATTCCGGTATTCAAATAAACCGCTGATGATGACTCGCTGAATGGAAAGCTATGATTGCAGTACCTTGAAGCCGGCTGTTCCGAAAAAGCCTACAGACTCGGCAGCTCTCGACCTCTGTATGCGCTTTATACCCTATTCTCATGTTTACTTAGCATCGTTCATTTTCCTCGATAACTATAAGCGAGCCATTTTTCACGATAAGCCATTCTGCATATTTTGCTTCCTTACTAATTGGCTGTCAGAATTTTTCGCTTCTTATTCTTAGCCTTCATGGCATCCGGTATATTCGAAAGCAGACTGTCCATAAATGCGATGGACAATTTATTTTTGGTAAAATACTTGTTGGTCACCAAACTGATCTCCCTCACAGGTACGGGATCATTGAAATAACGCACCTGATCTTGCTCTAAATGAGGAAAAACGCGAACGGCCAGTTCAGGCAAAATAGTATAACCTCCGTTGACATCCACCATATTGACCAGCGAAAGTATGGAACCCGAATTGTAGGTAAAGGGATTTTGTGCACCGACGAATTTTTGTTTGCCGCATAAATTGATCACCTGAAAACGCATACAATGTTCATCACCCAGCGACCAGATTTCATTGACATCAAGATCTTCCGGTGCAATGGATTTCTTAGTGAGTAATTTATGATTTTTGGCTGCATAAATCACATAGGGTTCATAATACAGAATCGTCTCCTTAAGCGACTTTTCGAATAAGGGCGTACTTAAAATACCAAAGTCAAGGTCGCCTTCCTTTAGCTTTTCGATAATATGCGCTGTGTTCATTTCAGAAATGGTGATGTCGAGTTTAGGGTATTTTTTTACCAGCGATTTTAAGGTCCCGGGCAACACACTAGGCGCTACTGTCGGTATAATACCGATATTCAGATTGCCTATCAGCTCATCCTTCTGCGACAGAATGAGCTCATCAATCACATTGCGTTCGTATAATACCCGTTTAGCCTGCTCAAGAATTCTTTTGCCCATATCCGTGGCCAGAATCGGGTGATGGTTTCTGTCAAATATCTTCACACCGAGCTCTTCTTCCAGTTTTTGAATCTGCATACTTAAAGTGGGCTGAGTAACAAAACATTTCTCTGCAGCAGTTACAAAACTACCGTTTCTTTCAACGGCAACGATATATTCTATTTGGGTTAATGTCATAAATTACATTTATAGTTATTATTAAAAAATATAAATTTACTCTATAACGTTGAAGCATTAAAGGATTTATCTTTGAAACTTAATATGGAAAATCAAATACACTATCAATTAAAGCAATTAGAGGGACAATACTTTAGCAACACCAACTCTCGCGCAGGCAAATGGCTCAACTACAAGCTGCTGGAGGTTAAGCAGGGTGAGATCAGGGCATCTGTGCTGGTACGCGAAGACATGACAAATCCCAATCATATGTTGCACGGTGGCATGATTGCGATGATCATGGATGAATTATGTGGGCTGGCATTTTATAGCCTTGGCACAGGATATTATTACACTACCGTTAACCTGAGTGTTGATTATTTAGATAGTGCCCCTGTCAATACAACGGTAGAAGTACATAGCAAAGTGATGCGCAGCGGAAAAAAAATTGCCAATGTGGAATGCACTGTTTTCAACGACGAAGGTAAGATCATCGCTCATGGCAAAAGCAACCTGGTGAATACCGAAAAAAAAGTATTTGAATTAAGGACGCATCATACTTAAAGATTTTTTATCTTGCACACTTCTTATGCTGAATAATAAAAAAATAGTAGTTGTACTGCCTGCTTACAATGCAGGTAAAACATTGGAGATGACCTATGCTGAAATCCCTTTCGACATAGTAGATGAAGTGGTACTAGTAGATGATGTCAGCAAAGATAATACAGTTGAAGTTGCAGAAAAGCTGGGTATAAAACACATTATACGCCATGATAAAAACAAGGGTTATGGCGGAAATCAGAAAAGCTGCTATAACAAAGCTCTGGAATTAAATGCTGACATTGTGGTGATGCTGCACCCTGACTATCAGTACACACCCAAACTGATACCGGCTATGTGTTCGATCATCGCAGGTGAATTGTACCCTGTGGTACTGGGCTCAAGAATATTGGGTAAAGGTGCTTTAAGAGGTGGCATGCCCTACTATAAATATATCTTCAACCGCTTCTTAACATTCAGCGAAAATGTTTTGATCGGTCAAAAACTTAGTGAGTACCACACCGGCTACCGTGCTTTTTCAAAAGAGGTTTTACAAAGTATCAATTTCAATGTAAATAATGATGATTTTGTATTTGACAATGAAATGCTATCGCAGATATTCATGAAAAATTTTGAAATTGCCGAAATTACCTGTCCTACAAAGTACTTTGAAGATGCGTCCAGCATCAATTTTAGCCGAAGTATGAAATATGGTCTGGGTGTGCTTCGTGTTTCGATGATACATCGACTTCATAAGTGGCATCTCATTAAAAGTAAGCTATACTAATACCCGGTAAACATACGTGCAATAGATTACGCGTATTCCCAATCATTTTCTGTAGACCTTCTTTACAATTACCTATTGTTCAGAAATATAATGCCGTAAAGTATAATTTCCGGATGTATGGCCAATTGAAATGTAGGAAAAGGACTTGTCATCCTTGTGATAGTAAACTAAAGCAATTCTACAAAAAAAAACACAACTAGCTTCAACTTTCAACGCACGTAGGGAACCAGCACTACTATGCAATTCCCTCAGCAGAAATTTTAGTTTATTCATACTAATCCTGATTTGGAATTACTATAGCATTAATCAGCTTTCCACCACGGTTACACTTGCTTCAGAAATCAATATTTTAGTAAATACAAAATACCCAAGCCGCCAGAAAGCAAGAGTAATTGTGCAACATCAAATTCCACATCCGGATAAACAATTCTAATAAAATCCATGCCTGTCAAGAAATAGTTTAATATATAAATCAATGTAGTAACCCTGCTGCAGATATGCCAGGTAACTATC
>JADYYU010000039.1 GCA_020853515.1 Chitinophagaceae bacterium
AACACCTGCAGCCGGGTGTTTTTGTGGCCCATATCGATCATGGAGTGGGCCGTTACAGCGGTCTGCAAAAAATAGAAGTAAATGGCGTGATGCAGGAAGCAGTGCGCATTATTTACAAAGACAATGATGTGCTGTATGTGAATATCAATTCGCTGCATAAGATCACCAAATACACCGGCAAGGAAGGTACCGTGCCAAAAATTCATAAGATAGGCAGCGGGGTTTGGGAAAAACTAAAAACGAAAACCAAAAAGCAGATCAAGGATATTGCCGGCGATCTGATTAAATTATACGCACAGCGAAAGGCCTCCAAAGGCTTTGCGCATTCACCCGATTCATACCTGCAGACTGAACTTGAGATCTCTTTTATGTATGAAGACACCCCGGATCAGTACACGGCCACACAGGATGTAAAACGTGACATGGAAAGTGAAGCTCCGATGGACAGACTGGTATGCGGTGATGTAGGATTTGGCAAAACAGAAGTGGCGATCAGGGCTGCCTTTAAAAGCGTCAACGACAGCAAACAGGCTGCCATCCTCGTTCCTACAACCATTCTCGCCTATCAGCATTATCAGAATTTTAAAGAACGTTTAAAAGATTTTCCCTGTACGGTAGATTATATCAACCGCTTCAAATCAAGCAAACAAAAAAAAGAAACACTGCAACGTTTGCAGGAAGGCAAAATTGATATCATCATCGGTACGCACGCATTGTTGAGTAAAGATGTGGTGTTTAAAGATCTGGGTGTATTGATCATTGATGAAGAACAGAAATTTGGCGTAGCTTCTAAAGAAAAAATACGGTCTTTCAAAACGAATGTCGATACCCTGACCCTCACGGCAACTCCGATTCCCCGTACGCTGCAGTTTTCATTGATGGGCGCACGCGACCTTAGTGTGATCAATACACCGCCACCAAACCGGCAGCCCGTTCATACCGAACTGGCCATGTTTAACGATGAGCTCATCCGCGATGCCGTGTATTACGAAACCGAACGGGGTGGGCAGGTATTTTTTATCCATAACCGTGTGCAGGGACTGGCGGAAATGAAGGCTCATATACAGGCTCTTTGTCCGGATATCAGTATTGGTATGGCACACGGACAGCTCGAAGGAGATGAACTGGAGGAAGCCATCCTCGATTTTATGGCTCAAAAATATGATGTGCTGGTATGCACTAATATCGTAGAAAGCGGCGTGGACATACCGAACGCAAATACAATTATCATCAACAACGCGCATCAGTTTGGCCTCAGCGATCTGCATCAGTTGCGCGGACGTGTTGGCCGCAGCAATAAAAAAGCATTTTGTTATCTGCTGGCGCCTTCACTGGCTCTGCTGCCCGGCGATTCAAAAAAACGCCTGCAAACCATTGAGCAATACAGCGAACTCGGTAGTGGCTTTTCAATCTCTATGCGTGATCTCGATATCCGTGGTGCAGGCAATATGCTGGGCGGTGAACAAAGCGGATTCATCACCGATATTGGCTTTGAAATGTATCAGAAAATATTGAATGAAGCGATCCGCGAACTTAAACACAACGAATTTAAAGATGTGTTTAAAGAACAGATTTTACATAAAGAAGATTTTGTAACCGATTGCACTGTAGATACCGATCTGGAAATTCTCATTCCGGACAGCTATGTAGAGAGTATTGCGGAAAGGCTCTCCCTGTACACCCGTCTGGACGACTGTGAAGATGAAGAGGCCTTGCAACGCTTTGAGGCCGCATTGATCGACCGCTTTGGTCCGTTGCCACGACCTGTACAAAGTTTGCTGATCGCATTGCGGGCCAGGTGGGCTGCACAGGATCTTGGTTTTTAACGACTGATATTGAAAAACAGGCAACTACGGCTCTACTTTGTTTCCAATCCTGATTCGCCCTACTTCGAAAGTGAGACCTTTAAAACCATTTTGCAGGTTATTCAGTTACAACTCAAAAACGCCAGACTCAAAAATGTCGGTACTAATTTTATGCTGATCATCGATCAGGTTAAAAGTATTGAAGAAGTGCTGAACATTCTGCAGCGAATGAAAAAAACAAACGAACCTGCAGCTATCAATAGGTAGCCGCTGCATTTTACAAATTGATGAGATCGTTTTAGAAGACTTTTAATTCTACAGGAATAATATAGAGGTAAGGATAACGCCGCAAAAACGCCGGATTATCAGTGCCGATATGATTATCAAAAGCAGCTATACGTATTGTATATTTTGCCAGTACTTTCAAATATTTTTCATCGATCCAAAAATCACGCGCGATCAGATCCGGATAATAAAACATCAGGTCGTAATGTCCGGGTGTAAAGGCATTCAGCACGATGCGGGTATCGGCCGGAATCATTTTCTTTATCTGACGGTAAACACTATCGTTATAAGCTCTTTCCGCACGATACTTCGGCAACTGACCTGGATGCAACATGAGCAAAGGCCGGCAAAGGAAGATGGTACAGAGAAATGCGATCACAATTTTTACCTGAAAGGGTATCTTTAGCTTACCAAACAAGGCATCGAAACCCAGTCCTGCATACAACATACCAAGTGGCACAACAATAAAAACAAAAGAGTCAA
>JADYYU010000040.1 GCA_020853515.1 Chitinophagaceae bacterium
ATTTCTGTCGGTAAGTCCGCACAGACATTAAGTGATGGTACAATCTGGTCTTTTGCAAAGGATAGCAGCCGGCACATGTGGATAGGCACCCGTGAAAATGGCCTGAACAAAATTGACCTTCAAACTAACTTGGTAACTCAATACGATGCCAGCCGCTATCCTGAATTCAGCAACAATGGGATACGTTGTTTGTACCAGTTCAGGCCGCATGAAATGATGGTAGGCACCGAAAAAGGATTATTTTCGTTTGATACAGAAAACGATAAACTAGTAAAGGTATTTCCGCTGAATGAACGTGAAAATTCGTACAAGTCCATAAAATGTATTTACATCGATTGCAAAAAACGATATTGGATTGCTACAGATGGCGGGGGTATTGCTGTGCTGGATCAGCAGTATAAATTGCTCAAAAATTTTAATGCAGGCAATGGATTGAATAATAATGTTGTTTATGGGATATTGCCTCAGAATGACAGCTCGTTTTGGATCAGTACCAATGCGGGTATTTGTAATATTATCTGGAACGAAAATAATATTTATAAAAATGCGATCCTGAAATCACATAGTTATGATGAATTAAATGGTTTGCAGTCGAATGAATTTAATACAGGCGCCTATACAATGCTGCGCGACGGAAACATGGTGTTTGGCGGTCTGAATGGTATCAATATTTTTAAGCCGGAAGAAATCAGAAATAATCCGGTAAAACCGGAAGTCTATATCAATGAGTTTAAAATATTTGACAATGCATTGGTCTCTGATGTCAACATTTCTTATCTGGACCATGTGAACCTGCGGCATTTTGAAAACTCGATCTCGATTTCGTTTTCAACACTGGGATTTTCGCTGCCTGAAAAAACAGATTATCAATACCGGCTGGTAGGATACGATAAAGGCTGGATTCATTCTAAAGGTCGTAACTATGTTTCCTATACAAATCTGCCATCCGGTAATTATGAATTTCAGGTCAAAGCCACAAATTATGACGGCATCTGGAACGAAAAGCCAGGAACCATTAAAATCACGATCGCAACGCCATTTTACAATACCTGGTGGTTTTATTTGCTCATTGCGGCAGCCATCGGTGTTGTTATTTTTGCCTTTTATACTTATCGAACCCGGCAGATCAAACACCGTGAGCGCATAAAACTTCAGTTTACCAAAGAACTGGCAGAGGTAGAGATGAAAGCACTCAGAGCGCAGATCAATCCGCATTTTCTGTTCAATTCACTGAATTCGATTAACAACTATATTTTGAAAAATGATACCAGGCTGGCATCAAGATATCTGATCAAATTTTCGCAACTGGTCAGAAATATTTTAAATAATTCTTCTAGCCCCTATATCACCTTAGAAGAAGAACTTAAAACGATTGAGTTGTATATGCTGATTGAGGGCATGCGCTTCAGCAACCAGTTTAGCTACAAAATTGATGTGGAAGAAGGCCTGAATCCTGCCGTACATTATATTCCGTCGCTGCTGCTGCAGCCCTATGTTGAAAATGCGATCTGGCACGGTCTGCTGCATAAGGATGGCGAAAAGATCATAACTATTTCTGTTCGAAAAATCGAATCAAACTCAATTTCAATTACCATCGAAGATAACGGGGTTGGAAGGAAAGCCGCGAAGGAAATTGAACAAAAACCTAAACATATGAAGTCGTTTGGCATGGAGTTGGGCGAAAGCAGAATCAGACTGCTCAATCAGGAAAACGGGCAAACTGCAAAAGTAGACGTGATTGACTTGTATAATGAGGAAAAAGATCCAAGTGGCACTAAAATTGATATTGTGATTCCTGCTAAAATTAATGTAACCGAAACTTCTATTTTAAATTAACAGATTGATGTATAAAACTATAATTATTGATGATGAGCAAAACTGCGTGGAGGTATTGGAAATACTGATCAGGCAGAGTTTTGACGACCTGCAGATTGTTGCCACTTTCACGTCTTCGAAAAAGGCGCTCGAATATTTGCAAAGCAATCACGTCGATCTTGTTTTTCTGGATATTCAAATGCCTTTCCTGACAGGGATCGACCTTCTTGAGAAGCTGGATAAATACAATTTTCATGTCGTATTTACAACCGCGTTTGATCAATATGCCATTAAAGCGATCAAATTATCTGCCCTGGATTATCTGCTGAAACCAATAGATGAAGAATTGTTGAATAATACAATTGTAAAATTCAGGAAATTAAAAGGACAAACGGACATTAAAAATCAGATCACTTCCTTATTACAGCAATATTCATCACCGGGCTTACCGCTTGGTTCTAATATTAATCCGAACAATAAAATTGCCGTTGCATTTCACGACAAGATCGTTTTTTACGATCCGCAGGAAATCATGTATTGTCAAAGCAACGATAATTACACCACTTTACAACTGAAAAGCGGCGAAAAAGTGATGGCTTCTAAAACAATGAAGCATTTTGAAGATATTCTGGCTCCCAATGGATTTATACGTCCGCATCAGTCATATATTATCAATGCAAAGTTTATAGAGCAATATAATAAGAAAGACGGAGGGTTTCTGGTTTTAACCGACGGAACATCCATTCCGGTTAGCCGGCACCGTAAAGAAGAAATACTGATGATGTTTAAAGGAGAATTTTAATTGCCCGCATTCTCAACTGAACCGCGGTTTACCAATGCGTCTATTTTCGTTCTGAACAAAAACAACAATACACCGCAAAGCGAAATGCACACTGCAATGATCTCAGCCTGTGTGGCATGCAGCCAACTCCAGTCGTACACAAAATTCACCCTGATCTGTTCGATCAAAAATCGCTCGGCACCGTTTAAAATCAGGTAAATTGCAAAGATACTCAGCGGTACCGTAAAGCGTTTGCGAAGCAACCACAAGATCATAAAAATAAAAAGGCCCATGAAAAATTCATATACAGGAGTGGGAAAAACAGGAAGTGGCAGCACACTGCAATAACCGTCATTGCAACCAGTCATCTGAATACCGACATTATTAACATTTTTTGGATAATTGTATGCCACCATCCATGTTGGTAAAAAAGCCGGAGCGATAAATGACTTGTGTGGTATTGTTTCCGTTTGCCCAAATTCACGATGAACGTGATCCTTGTATTGAAGGACTGTTTCGCTGAAAGGCTGTGTGGCAGCACTCACCTTGTAGTTACTGTCGGTGATGTATGCCGAATTGTAAATACCCCAGTCGCCATCACCACTGATCTGACAACCCAGACGGCCAATACCATAAGCCAGTATGAGGGCCGGGGCCGCGGCATCGCATAAATGCCTGAAATCAAGTTTTATTTTCCTTGAAAAATACCACAAGGCAAAAGTGGCCACTATAAGTCCACCATAGAATGTTAGGCCACTGCTCGAAAGCAAGCTACCGAGCGGATCGCGTACAAAGGAATCCCATGTTTCGAGCGCATTGAAAATTTTTGCCCCTGCAAAACCGCCTATCGCTGCGATAACTGCAATGTCGCCCACACGGCTATGAGGATAGGTTTTTACTTTTTTAGTCTGTAATCCACCTGCGCTCTGCTTTTTATTTTCAAAATATTTATAAGCTAAGGCCATTGCGCCTACCAAAGCACCCAATAATAAATTTCCATTTGATGAGAAAAGATAGTTCAGCGGATCCGGTGAAGCGTCTTTCCAATTTATCATCATGGCGATAAATTTGTAGCCGATGAAAAATCCGATGACTCCCGAAATGAGATACTCAGCAAATCCCGCTTTGGCACCCGTCGTAACTTCGCTCACTGTAAAACCGATCAATCCTGCATCTTCCTTACGTTTCAGTTCAGTATAAATCACATATCCTCCCGCAAAAAATGCCATGGCTACCAAAAAGCCAAAGGTTTTGAACAGACTTAAAAACGGAAGTTCAATGCCAAAAAGGTCTTTCAGTAAATGGTAAAAATCAGGATACATAAAGTCAAGTTGATAATGTTAAAAATCAGCAGCGCAACGAATGATTGTTTACTGATGCCGCCACAGGTTGCTGTTTAAATGAATCGTTGGTGTTTCCTGAGTCGTCCGGCGATCTAAAATTCTGCCTGTATCGGCAGACTAAAATGTAAACATAGCCCCACCTTAAAATACAACCACAACATTCATTCGCTTAGCAATATTGCTCAAAAGCATTGGTCAGGTTTGCGGCAATCATTTGCGCAGAGCGGCCTTCAATCATATGCCTTTCGATCATGTGTACCAACTGGCCATCTTTCAGCAAAGCAATACAGGGGGAAGATGGTGGATAGGGCATCAGATAAGTACGGGCCTGCTTAACGGCATCGCTGTCGAAGCCTGCAAAAGAAGTCACACAGCGACTGGGTTTTTTAGTAGCTGTTTCTACGGCCATAATCACACCGGGTCGGGCAGTACCGGCACTGCAGCCACATACTGAATTTAATACAAGCAGGGTAGTGCCTTCCTGCTTCATAGCCTGATCTACTAATTCAGGTGTATTTAAATCTTCAAAGCCGTGGTTTACCAATTCGGCTTTCATAGGTAAAACGAGTTCTGCTGGATACATAATTGTTCTAAATTTTGTGCAAATGTAAAGTATAAAATACTAAAGAAAGGATAAAAAGTGGGTCATGTTGGCGGCAATAATCGGAATGAAGTACAGATGACTTTTAACAGAAATAGTCGTCCATTATATGGAATGTTTATAAGGATTACCGGCCGGTATATTAAAGACAGCTAGCTATTGTACTTTAATCTCGGTGCTTAACATGTTTCCTCTTGGCTGGCCATTTTCATAATATTGCGCCTGCAGCAAGGTGTTTTTTGAAAGTTTGAGTGGTGATCCGGATACATAAACAGCACTATTCTTATCCGGAGTATTGCCATCGGTCGTATAATATATTTTACCTTCATTAAAAGGACTTTGTAATACCACCACCGTTTGTTCGCCCTGTTTGCTGCTTTCTGCTTTCACGTCGAAGATCGTTTTGGCGTAGTAGATCTGATATCGATCGAGGGTATTAAAATGCGTATGCAGACGGTGTTTAAAATTGTCGAACCCGGGTTTATTATTACCAGTCCACAGCACTTCAGCCAGGGCTGAAATACGCGGTACGGCCATGTATTCTACCTGAGTAGATACCTGCAGATATTCAGACCACAAATTACCCTGCGCACCAAGTACATATTCCTGTTCGTAGTCGCTGAGTTGCTTTGGCTGCGGATCAAAAGCGTACACTTTTTCGATCGGGGTAAAGCCGCCGATCGCCAATGGCTCTTTGGACGTCACGTCACTTTGATAATGATCAAAATAACAATGTGAACCGGGACACAGCACGGCTTGGTGCTTTTGTTTGGCAGCAGCTACTGCGCCTTCCTCACCGCGCCAGCTCATCACGGCAGCATTGGGTGCCAGTCCGCCTTCCAGAATCTCGTCCCAACCAATTATGTTCTTTCCTTTAGCGGTCACATAATCGTCCATTTGCCGTATAAAATAGCTTTGTAATTCATTTTCATCTTTTAACTGAAGTCGCTTAATATTCTGCTGACAAACAGCACAGGCTTTCCAGTTAGTTTTTGGCACTTCATCACCGCCAATATGAATGTATTTTGAAGGAAATAATGCCATCACCTCATCGAGGATATCTTTCATGAAGGTGATCGTTTTATCATCGCTGCAAAATACCTGTTCGCTGACACCCCAGGTAGTCATTACTTCTACCGCCTTCTTATTGCAGCTATATTGCGGATAAGCAGCCAGGGCAGCCTGTGCATGACCCGGCATTTCTATTTCAGGTACCACGGTCACATGCCTCAGGGCAGCATAGCGTATCACATCGGCAATCTGATCTTGTGTATAAAACCCTTCTACAGGTGTATGATCACCGAGATATGGATCAAAATGCTTGTCTACCATAGTCTCCTTGCGTTTGCTGCCAATGGCAGTCAGCAGCGGATATTTTTTGATTTCAATGCGCCAGCCCTGATCATCAGTGAGATGCCAGTGAAATGTATTCATCTTATGCATGGCCATGATGTCGATATACTTTTTGACAAAGCCGGTCGGAAAAAAATGCCGGCTGACATCGAGGTGCATACCCCGCCAGCTATAAGCAGGGTAGTCGTGAATATTGTTTCTTAAAACTAATTTTTGTTTATCGGCGGCTTGTGTCATCCATTGAAAAACAGACATCAGACCATAAAATACACCACTTTTCTTTCCGATGATCAGCAGATTCTTTCCGCTAATTTCAATCTTATACTCTTCTTCATTCATTGTTTCATCCAGTAGCAGCTTAATAGCGCCGGTATCACTTTTTTTGATCTTTAGGGCTGACTTTTTAGCATTGGTCAAAAAAATATTGAAAGTGTTGATTTCTTCATTCAATGTATTGTCCTGAGTATATATAA
>JADYYU010000041.1 GCA_020853515.1 Chitinophagaceae bacterium
GAAGATTTGAAAGAAAGAACTATTGAATCTGTCAGCACGCTGGAGCATTGGCTGCAAGACCTGAGTGAATTGCAGGCCGTGATTAGCGAAGATGCCTGCTGGCGGCAGATCCGCATGACCTGCGATACCGAAAATAAGGGCCTTGAGGAGGCTTTTAATTATTTCTGCATGGAAATTGAACCTTATATAAAGCCCTATACAGACGCGCTGAATAAAAAACTAATGGCCTCGCCATTTGTGCATCAGTTAGATCAGGAAACCTATTTTACCTATCTGCGAGGGGTAGAAAAAGAGATCCGCCTGTTTCATGAAAGCAATATCGCTCTGTCTGCCGAACTCAATATGCTGGCGCAACAATATGGCAGCATTACCGGTAAAATGAGTGTAACGATTGAAGGCAAAGAATACACCCTGCAGCAGGCCGCAAAATTTTTGATGCAAAGTAACCGGGACCTCCGAAAAGAAGTGTATCATCAGGTGAATGAACGCCGTCGTCAGGATGAAGCCGAACTCAATCAACTGTTTGATCAGTTGCTTCAAAAAAGGCATCAGGTGGCACTCAATGCCGGCTTTGAAAATTACCGCGATTATAAATTTGAGGAACTGGGCCGTTTCGACTATACCGTACAGGATTGCGAAAATTTCCATGATTCCATTAAAAAATATATTACCCCGATCGCTGAAAAGATCTATGAACATAAAAGAAAACAACTGGGTCTCGACGAGTTAAAACCCTACGATACCGACGCGGAGCCGGAAGGACAAAAACCGCTGGAGCCTTTTAAAACAGGTGCGGAACTACTGACGAAATCTATAGAGGCTTTCAGCAATCTGAGGCCTTACTTTGGTGACTGCCTGCGTAAGATGGATAGTCTGGGGCAATTTGACCTTGAAAGCCGTAAAGGGAAAGCGCCGGGAGGTTACAACTGCCCGCTGGCAGAAACGGGGGCTCCTTTTATATTTATGAATGCAGCCGGCACGGCAGATGATGTGGTGACCATGATGCATGAAGGGGGACATGCATTGCATTCCTTTTTAAGTCATGATCTGAAACTGAGTGCTTTCAAAGAATATCCAATGGAAATGGCCGAGCTTGCGAGTATGAGTATGGAATTATTCAGCATGGATCAATGGCCGGTATTTTATGAAAATGAAAAAGAACTGCAGCGTGCCAAAGCAGAGGAGCTTGAAAGGGCCTTGTCGATTTTTCCCTGGATCGCTACGATTGATAAATTTCAGCACTGGTTGTACACACATCCGGGTCATAGTCATACAGAACGCAGCGCAGCCTGGCTTGAAATTTACAGAGAATTTGCACCGAAAAATATTTCCTGGGCAGGGCTTGAAAGGTATCAGTCTATTTTATGGCAGAAGCAGTTACATTTATTTGAAGTGCCCTTTTACTATATCGAATATGGCATTGCACAATTAGGCGCTTTGGCCATGTGGAAAAATTATAAGGCCGATAAAGAAAAAACCCTCGACCATTATATGCTGGCGCTGAGCAAGGGCTATACGCAGACGCTCAAAAATCTTTACCAAACGGCAGGCATCGCATTTGACTTTTCAGCCGCAAATGTGAAGGCACTGAGCGAGTTTGTAGAGGAAGAAATGGAAGCGGTTTTTGGATAAAAGAAAGCCTGTCGCATTGGACAGGACAGGCTTCTTTTTCAATAATAACTATTTATTCGTTATTCTCCTTAATCGTTGCCTCACCATTTCTGACAACTATTTGCCATCTTTGCGAAGGCTCCCAGTATTTTGCATGTACGGTTTTGCCATTCATAACAGCAGGCTTGAAATCCGTATCAAAAAGGACCACACTACTCATCAATTGTGAAAGTTGTTTAAGTGTTGACTGTGTCTGATCAGTTATAGGCTTGCGACTCTCCAGTTTACTAAAATCACTTACGCTAATCCCGCCTACATACAGTCGTTCGATCAGAGCCACTTTCCCATTTTTATCAATGATAAAATTTACCATATGAATTTCATACTCATTGTCAGGCAGTTTCTCAAAATCGGATTTAAATTTACGAAACAAGTAATGCGAAAGATCCTTTTCTCTGCTGTTTAAATAAGGTTTGGTACAATTTTTATGCTCCGGATTCTGAACGACTTCTCCATTCAAAATATCAGGAAGTCCTCCGTCTTTGTCAATAACAACACTTGTCACTTGGCCATCGGCAGTATGTGTTTGAATTGTATCGCCATAAGGATGTGCCGTAGCACTGCTTTTTTCGAAAGTATTTCCGTTGTATTCAAATTTTCCATTCCCCAGGTCCTTCTTTACAGGTAATTTTTTCTGGGCATAGCTGACCATGACAAATGAAAATAATAAAACAGGAACAATAGCCAGATATTTCATGGCTTTTAAACGGGTTGATTTTTTTTGTGTAAGCATCATAAGTCTATTTTTTAAAGGTGAAGATGAAAAGGTATGTATAAGTGCCGGCCGAAAATTTCCAATAGCCTGCTCAATTAAAAATTCTCCGTAGGCTTTGGTGCTGTATGACGCTAAATTGTCCGCTTCAAATTCGTGAGTTAGGCGGATCAGATTTTTGTAGATGAGCACAAGCGGATTGAACCAAAAAATAAGCTGCAGTAATGAAACAAAAAGTAAGTCTGCAAAGTGTTTTTTTCTGTAATGAATATTTTCATGCCGGCTGATGATCTCAAATTCGCTCGCCGTATAATCTTCTTTGCGGCTGATAAACAACAGGTTTCTCCATGAAAACGGCGAATGATGCTGATTGGTTTCAATAATTCTCCACTGCTGAAAAGCATATTTACTTCCCCGCCTGTAAAGACGATAGATGCGAAACAAATCTCTGCAAAAGAACATTAGCATTACCACAAGTCCTGCTGCGTATAAAAACATCCCTGTCGATAACAGACCAAAACTGACATCTGTATTAACTGCAGGCTGTATCAGATGATCCTTTACGGTTACAGCCTGATGATAATACGAAACAGCGATCTCTTCACCCGAGCCTGCAGGAAAGTTAAAGGTATATAATGGCAGTAAAAGGCCGAGCATGCAAGTCAGTATGAGGTAAAGTCGATTCCATTGAAAAAAAGTTTCCTTTCTTAAAAAAATATAATAGAAGAGAAGCGAAATCGTCCAGATGCATGAACTGCTGATCAAATATTGTAACATACTTTCTATTTTTTCTTTAATAATTTATAGAGTTCATTTAGCTCCTGAATGTCAAGCTTCTCGTTTTTAACCAGAAAACTAACCAGCTCTGAAGGAGAATTATCAAAATAATTCTTAACGAGTTTATTGATATGGGCATTTGCATAATCTTCCTTTGGAACCACGGCATAATACAAATGAGTTTTGCCATAGGTTTTATGATCTACATAGTTTTTCCTTTCCAGGATCCTCACCACACTCGATATGGTGCTATGCGGTATTTCGGTATCCCCCATTTCTTTAATGATATCGCTCACCAGGCATTCACCCAGATTCCAGATGTATTGCATCACTTGTTCCTCCACTTTAGTTAAAGGTTCTAACTGATTATTCTTTTTCATGACGTAAAATTACGTTATGAAATGGAAAAACCAAATTAATGATCTTTTATTTTAAAAAGAATCTCCCTTCATTATGAACACCCTTCTCAGTTAGAGGAAAAAGGCGCCGAATTGTATCAAAAAGTTAAAACCAATGCTCAGGGGATATAATCCTGCTATCTGCGGTCGATTTTCTTACTTTTGTGCCATGCAACGACTCAAAACCCGTGAGGTAAAAATCGGAAACTTATTTATAGGTGGCAATCATCCGGTTCGGATTCAAACCATGACCACTACCGACACCATGGATACAGAGGCTACGGTAGCCCAAAGCATCCGTTGTATAGAGGCCGGCGCCGAGCTGGTGCGCATCACCGCACCCAGTAAAAAAGAAGCGGAAAACCTGCGTGTTATCAGAGATGAATTGCACAAACGGGGTTACTTCACACCCCTGGTGGCCGATATCCATTTTACACCCAATGCAGCGGAAATCGCCGCCCGTATTATAGAAAAAGTAAGGGTTAATCCGGGTAATTATGTCGACAAGAAAAAATTTGAACAAATTGAGTACACTGATGCAGAATATCAGGAAGAAATAGACCGCATCCGGGAGCGCTTTACGCCCCTTGTTTTAATCTGTAAAGAGTATGGCACTGCCATGCGTATCGGCACCAACCACGGTTCACTCAGCGATCGAATTATGAGCCGCTACGGCGATACTGCCATCGGTATGGTAGAAAGCGCCATGGAATTTTTACGCATAGCGCGCGACAACGATTATCATCAGATCGTGCTGAGTATGAAAAGCAGCAATCCTAAAGTGATGATAGAAGCTTACAGGCTGTTGGTGAGACATATGCAGGATGAATTTGGCGAATGCTATCCTTTGCATCTGGGTGTTACCGAAGCAGGCGATGGTGAAGATGGCCGTATCAAAAGCGCCATCGGCATCGGCACCCTCTTAAATGAAGGCATCGGCGATACGATCCGTGTTTCGCTGACCGAAGAACCGGAACTTGAATTGCCGGTGTGCAGGAATATCGTGGAAAAGTACGCAATAGGTAGTCTGCAGTGGGCAGTGGGCAGTGGGCAGTGGGCAGTTAGCAGTGGGCAACCAGCCAACATGATGAATTCAATATTCAAAATCCCACAAGTGATTGCAGATACTTCAAAACTGAAAGTTCTCAATCGCTCCGATCTTTCAGCGATCGGATATACTTACAACGAAGCCGATGACAAATGGCATATCAGCGATCAGTCGGCTGATTATATTTTTTGCAATGAAGTACCGGCATTTGCCTTGCCGGGTACCGTAGGCATTTTGACTTACTATCAGCAATGGTTGCCTTATTGCGCCAATCCACATTGCTATCCGTTGTTTGATATTTTGCAATACATCGAGCCGGGGCAATATGTGCATCATGAGCGGCTGAATTTTGTGATGATGGATGCCAATCCGGGCGCTTATCCAGATAAAGTACGAACTGAAATTTTTGAGCAGTTGCAAAAAGATAAAAGCACGGTTATGTGTCTGAGCAGTACCCGATTGCAGGCGATTGAAGATATCCGCAATCTGTGCCAAGAATTGCAGCAAAAAAATATTCATCAGCCTGTGATCGTCATCACCGACAGCAATGCGGTAAGTCTTGAAAAAGCGCTGATCCATTACGCCGTAGAATGTGGATCGCTTTTACTCGAAGGACTGATCAACGGTGTTTGTCTGGGGTATCAGTTTGGCATTCCGGTAGACTCGCTGAGCGAAGTGGAAGCACAGCTATCAACCCTCAACTCGATCTCTTTTGGCATACTGCAAGCTACCCGCACCCGCATTTCAAAGACTGAATATATTTCCTGTCCCAGTTGCGGTCGTACCTTATTTGACCTGCAGGAAACCACTGCACGGATACGTGCCGTCACCAATCATTTAAAAGGCGTAAAAATTGCCATCATGGGGTGTATTGTAAATGGTCCGGGCGAAATGGCCGATGCTGATTTTGGTTATGTGGGAAGTGGTGTCGGTAAAATTACCTTATACAAAAACAAAGACATTGTAAAACGGAATATTGATAGTGAAGTCGCCGTGGACGAATTGATTAATTTGTTGAAGGAAAATGGGGCGTGGGTGGAGGTTTAATTCGATCCGCCGCGGCGGATGATAATTTAATAATTTGATGATTTGATGTCTGCCGTGACGGATGACGTTTTACTATAAGAACAGACAAACTCCCGGAATAAACAGGCAGGTTCACAAGTGATTCCTCGTGACTTATTTGCTTTGTCGCAATCGTGCCGGCTGCAATTCTATTATAGCAGCACGTTCACTTCTTGTTTTTGTATCATCACAAGCACAATTCTTCGGTTTTAGTGCATCCAGCTTTTGCATATGACTGACAACAGAATCTTTGATAGCTTCAAATTTCAGGATTGAACTTTGTATCTGCCCGATCTCTTTATCCATTGCCCTGATTTCGTCTATATGTGCTTTTTTACCTACTTGCGACACTAAGCCCTCAGCGTTGAGCCTGTTCAAGGCGGTATTAATTTTTACAGGATCCGATTCCACCAGTTTCAATTCTATGGTCTGATCAATCGCAGATGTAAACTGTCTCATATCAAAATATAATTTGTCATCCTTCTCAGAGATCGCCACGATATAACAGTCTCGGCCCAGCGGCAAATCAAGAGTGCCATCTTTTGTCTTAAGTGCAAACAAATCACCGTCTACCCTGCCGCCTGCCATACTTACTTTCAGCGAAGGAATCAATAACTGTACGCGCATTTTGAAAGTACTGCTTTCCGCAACCCTAACCCATAAAGTACTTTTCTGAATAGCTTCTACTTTGCCCAAAAGCACATCAATATTTGTCCAGCCAAAAGTTGATATTTCAAGCTCGTAGTAAACCCCGGTATACAATTCAGGTTGCACAAAGTTTACCAGTCCGTTAGTGCGTGTAGATTGTGTATCCCGAATAGCCTGACCGGCAATTGGCTTTTTCTCCTCAAATATCATGGCATTTCTTTGTTGCGAAACCAGTTTACTTTTATGCAATGTGATTGTTTGCTGCAATGAAAATAGTTTTTCCTGTTCCACATAAATTTTCTCAAGTCTTTGCCTTTCCAGATCGATCGCCTTTTTATAAATCTCGCAGCTATCGCAACAATTCCGTTTAAATTTTTCAGCAAGTTCAGGATGCTTGTCGCTTTCAAGTTTTACATAAGTGTAGATATCTTCAAGGTCTTTATCTTTCAGTTTATTAAAGGCGGTCATGGCCGTTTTATTCCATGCTTCATAAATACAGCGCGAATAATAATCAATATTGCTAGCAGTGTCATGCATAGATGCCAGTTCAATTTTACCATCACCTTCTAATTGACTCAGAGACGCAGTATCAGTATTGAGATTCATTGCCGGCTGAGCAGCACCAGACTTAGCGATACATGCGGCGCTGTTCCTTGTAAAGTCATACAACCATTTTATGGGTCTTCGGTTTTGTACATTATATAATGCAGGACCAGTTAAGTCTTTTGTAATTGAATGGCAACTTGCACAATTACGCGTAAATAGTTGTTCGCCATTTACAATCCTTTTCGAAGTTTTTGTTTCGGGTAAAGGTTTTGGATTCACCCAATTCAAATGACCACTGCTATCTTTAACCCCTTCATAAACCTGCATGTCGGGGTTATAGTTTTTTGTGGGCACCATCACTTTCAACTTCTCTTTAAAGCGTACCTGATAGCCGGACCTCGCATTGATATAAATCATTCCGGCACTGCTGAGGGCTGCTCCGTCGGAACGGGTTTGCAAACCGGCCAGAAAGATATCTTTCATGGTAAGCGCCTCCTGTATCTCTATTTCCACAGGGTTTTTATCACTTGTGAGACTTCCTTTTGGTATCTGCACGATCACACCACTGCCAGTGATCAGTGAATTATCGGTATTGATATCTATTGTAAAAATTTGTTTAGGAAGATTTTTTTCTGATAGTATTCCGCTATTACTTTCTAGTCTGACAACAGAACTTTCTTTCTTTTTGTTTTCTGAACAGGCCATAAAAATAACGAGGCAGATCAGGACAGAGATGGTGTACTTCATAAAAAGATTTGAGTTCAGATAATTTTATAAAGATATTCCATAAAAAAACATGCTTTAATTTAGGAACCCTTCCATCAGAGGTGAAAGCGCTAAAGATTACCAAAAATTGGTGATGCCTGCCGGTCTCCGTTGCAACGCATGTATTTCATCAACTTTCCTCTTGAACGCCGTGGCAGACTTTACCTTTACAAAACCTCCACCTGATTCATCAGCAGATCCTCCAGTGTTTCTCTTTTCCTGATCACCTGATGCTTGCCTTTTGAAAATAAGATCTCTGCAGGTCTTGTTCGGGAATTAAAACTTGATGCCATTTCATATCCATAGGCCCCTGCATTTTTAAACAGCAGATAATCCCCTTCTCGCACTTCATTCAGCACGCGGTCCCAGCAAAAGGTATCGGTTTCGCAGAGGTTACCAACCACCGTATAAATCCGCTCAACGCCCTTCGGATTCGACAGGTTGATGATCTGATGATAGGATTCATAAAACATGGGCCGGATGAGATGATTGAATCCCGTATCAACTCCTGCAAAGACTGTAGCCGGTGTTTGTTTTACAGTATTGACACGGGTAATAAAATAACCGCTTTCGCTCACCAGATACTTACCCGGCTCAAACCAGATCTCCAGTTCACGGCCGGTTTCTGCCTTGAATTCCTGTAGCGTCTCAAACATTTTTTGACCCAGCAGTTCTACATCTGTTGCCTTTTCATCGGGTGCATAAGGCACTTTAAATCCACTCCCAAGATCCAGGTATTTGATATTCGGAAAGTGGGCAGCCAGTTCAAGCATAATATTCAATCCCTGCAAAAACACATTCACATCCTTGATCTCACTGCCGGTATGCATATGCAACCCTTCCACATTCAGATTGGTTGTTTTTACGATCCGCTCAATATGCCGCAACTGATGTATGGAAATTCCAAATTTGCTATCGATATGTCCCGTTGAGATTTTCAGATTGCCGCCGGCCATGATATGCGGATTCAGTCGCACCATAATCGGATAACTATTACCATAGGTATTTCCAAACTGTTCGAGAATCGATATATTGTCGATATTGATATGAACGCCCAGTTCCTTTGCCTGCTCTATTTCGGAGAAATGCACACAGTTAGGAGTAAACAGGATTTGCTGTGGCGCAAAGCCGGCTTTGAGTCCCAGTTGCACCTCATTGATCGAAACGGTATCAAGACCTGCCCCCAGCTTTTGTATGATCTTTAAAATATTGATGTTCGAAAGGGCTTTGCAGGCGTAAAAAAATCGGGTCGGTGTCTGCTTAAACGCAGTAGTGAGTTTTTTATATTGGCCTTCAATTTTTTCGCGTTGATAAATGTAAAGGGGTGTGCCATATTCTCTGGCCATTTCAATTAAATGTTCTCTGCTAATCATGCGGCAAAGATAGTTTTTGAAACTATGCCACCATCAAAAAGTATCGGAAATCAAGCTGACTAAATAGGCGATGCAA
>JADYYU010000042.1 GCA_020853515.1 Chitinophagaceae bacterium
GAATATACGTTAAACACAAGTGCATTAGCGAAAGGCCCTTACATATTGCAGATAATAACAGCAAAAGGTCCGATTCAGTATAAGCTCACCAAACAATAGAACGTCCTTCGGCACATGATTCACGGCCAATTGTTTTTGATTGGCAAGTCATGTCAGTGACATTCACAGAAAATTACCTTTTGAAAGTCTTGAAACGGGATATCGCTCGTTGGATTAATTACCAAAACTTCCCACATTAAATCCGCCTCTGATTATGGGCAGACCACGATAGGGAGAGAGGTCATTTTGGATAACGTCATACAACGCATAAATAACAAACGAAACCCTTTCTCCGATAGGAAATGCAAAGCCTCCGCCCACCAGTACAAAAGGAACATTCAGACGGCTCGAATGTTCAAGCGCTTTGCCTGTAGTTGTTTCGTAGGTCAGCGAATCGAGACTTTTATAAAAACCATAGCCAGGCTCAGCGTGTAAAAACAATGGCCCTAACAATGCCAGCCGGCTAAAAAGGGAAAGATTATAGTCAGAAGATGAGTAGCCCAGCACTTCCGGCAGATTATTTATCCCATTGAGATACTCAATTTTTTGGTGAGAAAAAAAATAGCCTGCGCTCAAGCCAAGTTGGAAGCGACCAAAGCTATACCCAATGGTAGGTGAAATATAAGCAGAATAACCTTTTTCAAAAAAGTTCATCCCGAGGTTCCCGCCAAGGATGAGTCTGTCGGGATCAAAGCCGCCTTCGTCGTAGTAGCCCCGCAGGTATTTTTTCTGCTGCTTTTTAAGGGTAATTTTACCATAAGAGGCCACACAAATCATACAACACAAGGCTAAACTGACGATCCGTTTCATAATTAAATTTTAAGTAAAGTTAATTTAATTTATTTCCCAAAAAACTATTTAGCCTAAAAAAGCATGGCGTGGCACTCACATCAACAAGTTTATTTTTCGCGAACACTTAAAGAAACCCTTCTGTTTTGTGCTCTCCCTTCTGCCGTAGTATTTTCCGTCACAGGGTACAAAGGACCGTAACCTTCATAAGGCTTTTCGTCAAAAGACGCCTTAGGCGCTCCTTTACTAATCAGCAGATTATAGACTGCTCTGGCCCGGCTTTCACTCAGCTTAACATTTTTTAGCGAGTCGCCGGTATTGTCAGTATAGGCACCCAGTTTGATCTTAAGGGTCGGATAGGCCTTCAACATCTCCACAGTATTACTGAGTTGCACTTCATATCCTTTTTTCAGGGTAGCTTTATTACTTTCAAACAGCATGTCTTCAAAATTAAACCAGATATCTTTGCCTGCAATAGCAGAAGGATCTTTAATAAAGGCATGAAAGCGGTCTTCGAGTGACCCTTTAAAAGCGCTGATCTCTACCCCATTATCCAGCTTAATCTTTACCGGCTCTCCTTTCGTGATGATCCAGTTACCCGCTGAATCCAGTGTTCCTGAACCGGCTTCGGGCACCACTGTAACAACAGAATCGATCGTGGCGGCTGCTTTATTCACAGCATCATCAATAGAGGCCCCGGCCGAATCGATGGTCGCACTAGCTTCCCGGGTCGACTCATCGCTGGTTTGGTTGCATCCATTCATCCACCATACCAGCCCCAGACCGATCAATGCCAGCAGCAAAAGCGGAAAAAGATATTTGTTTCTTGGAGCAGCTCCATTTGAATTAACGGAACCAACTGCTTCGCTACCTGACTTGTATTATTCGTTGAATAATGGCTTGTATTCGAAGCCAATGAAGCCGGTAATATAGCCGAAAGGTCACCTTTATGCTGACCAAGCCAGGCGAGTATGCTATTAAAGCTTAGCTTCTCAGCAATCATTTTTTGCCCGATATACGAAGCGGCCAATGCGCCGCCCGCATTTAATAAAGTAGTAGACGACGAAGATTTGATGCCTGCAAAATTAGAAAGCTGATTGGCCACACTGGCCTGCTTACTGCCAAATATCAGCTCAGAAAGTGCAGAGCCGGTATTCAGCGCTTCAGATGACAAGTCAGTGGAACCCAGCCCCTGCAACACTCCGGCAGACAGGTTAGTATCTGCTCCTGCCGTGTTTAGCAAAGAAGTCAGTTGCGGATGATGTTGTGACGGAGTATCAAGTAAGGCCGATAGTATGATTGGCATCGCCCCTTGCATGGCTTTGCTGACAGCGAATTCGTTTTCGCCTAATGATGTTGCAGCGGCTCGCAGCATGTCTGGTGTAGCCAGCGCCTTCAACTGCTCAGTTAATTGACTCATAATACGGATATTTTTGTAGTTCTTTATGAATAACTCCTGCAAAATAAGAGATTATTTTCTGTTAAGTACCCTGACTGACTTTACTATTTAGTTAATGAAAATATTTATAATATGAAGCAAGCGTTTACGAAGAGTGGTTTTAGATGTTCGAGTAGCAGTAAAAAAAAGTAAATTTGCCGGGTGATATACATAGACAACATCGAACTTCCGGATTTTCCGTTGTTACTGGCGCCCATGGAAGACGTGAGTGACCCGCCTTTCAGGGCTGTATGCAAAGAAAAAGGGGCCGACCTGATGTACACAGAATTTATAAGCAGTGAAGGCCTCATTCGCGATGCGATCAAAAGCCGGCAGAAACTGGATATTTTTGATTACGAACGACCGATCGGCATACAGATCTTTGGTGGCGACGAAGACGCGATGACACTTTCAGCGAGAATCGTTGAAACCACCGGCCCCGATCTGGTAGACATCAACTTTGGCTGCCCGGTAAAGAAAGTAGTTTGTAAAGGGGCCGGTGCAGGCATATTGAAAGATCTGCCCAAAATGGTTTCGCTGACAAAAGCTGTAGTTAACTCTGTAAAAATTCCGGTAACTGTAAAAACACGCTTAGGCTGGGATAATGATAGCCGCAATATTGAAGAAGTAGCGGAACGCTTGCAGGATGTGGGCATCAAAGCACTGGCCATTCATGGACGCACCAGAGCGCAAATGTATAAGGGCGACGCCGACTGGAGCCTGATCGCGAAAGTAAAAAACAATCCGCGCATCCACATTCCTATTTTCGGAAATGGCGATATTGACAGCCCGCAGAAAGCGCTTGAATACAAAAACCGTTACGGTGTGGATGGTATTATGATCGGCCGGGCGGCTATTGGCTATCCCTGGATATTTGATGAGATCAAGCATTTTATTAAAACCGGTACTATAGCGGCGGCGCCCGGCATTGAAGAAAGAATCGCTGTTTGCAGAAAACACCTTGAATATTCTTTGCGCTGGAAAGGTCCGAAACTGGGCATACTGGAAATGCGGCCCCATTATTCTAATTACCTGAAAGGACTTTCGCATATAAAAGATTTCCGAATGGAACTGGTGCATGCCGATTCACTACCTCAGATCAGCGAAATATTTGAACGGATCATCAGACACTATACCCTGCAGGAAATAGTTGAATGATTTCAGCCAATTGTAATAAAAGACAGTTACTTTTGCTGCCAAAAAAAAACAATATGTCACAAGTAAAAAAAGGCGACACCATCAAGGTGCATTATAAAGGTACCCTCAGCGATGGCTCATTATTTGACAGTTCTGAAGGCAGAGAACCCCTTGAATTTACAGTAGGTGAGCAAATGGTGATCCATGGTTTTGATACAGGCGTGATCGATATGAAAGCGGGTGACAAAAAAACGCTGAACATCCCTTATATGGAAGCTTACGGCGAAGTAAACGAAGATTTGCTGATTGAAATCCCCAAGTCAGAATTACCTGAAGAACTGGGTGAACTCACAGAAGGAATGCAATTGAATATGGTGAATCAGGATGGTTATGAAATCCCTGTGGAAGTGATCGAGATCAAAGAAGATGCGATCGTACTGGATGGCAATCATCCTTTAGCCGGTGAAGACCTGGTGTTTGAAGTGGAACTTGTAGAGATCGTAGCCTAGGGGCTCACTTTGCACCATACTTATTAAAAATAAAAAGTATAATTGAAAGCAGCCATTCCGGTTGCTTTTCTTTTTTGACCACAATGAACTTATTATTGGATTTCACTCATACGAAAAACTTCAGCGCTTCGGATTCCTTTTTCGGTTTGTTCTAAACTGCAACATTCATTATGCAGATCATGTTCGAGAAACAACAACCACTGCTGATCAGCGGCCTTCTGCAAAATCAATTCCTTTTCCTGCAGGGTTTGTAGCGGCTGCATATCATAAGCCATTACCCACGGCAGTGAAACGTGGGCCATAGAAGGCACAAGATCTGCGCAATATAAGATCGACTTTCCGTTCAAACGGATCAGCGGCAGCATCATGCTTTCAGTATGTCCGTTCACAGTCAGAATGTCGATATGATCAGAGAGTTCTGATGACGTTTCTGAAGAAATGAATTTTAACTGTCCGCTTTCCTGTAAAGGCAACATATTTTCTTTTAAAAACGAGGCCTTTTCACGCACATTTGGCTGTATAGCAGACTGCCAGTGCTTTTCGTTACTCCAATAGGTCGCATTTGTAAAAGCAGGCTTAAGCTGCTCACCTTCGCGAATGACCGCACCACCACAATGGTCAAAGTGCAGGTGGGTCAGAAATACATCTGTGATATCCTTATTTGTAAAACCGAGTTGTTGAAGAGACTTTTGCAGACTGTCATCCCCATGCGGATAATAATGACTAAAAAATTTCTCATTCTGTTTATTACCCATCCCGGTATCGATCAGAATCAGTTTATTACCATCTTCGATCAACAGACAACGCATGGCCCAACTGCACATATTATTATCATCAGCAGGATTCACTTTGTTCCACATGCTTTTAGGCACCACACCATGCATTGCGCCACCATCTAACTTAAATAATCCGGTATTGATCGTATGTAATTTCATAAAGGCGAAGATATGAAAAAAATAAATGATGCATAGAAGCGGCACTCATCACATTGGAAAATAGAACGACCCTATTCCCATGGAAAGAATACATGAAAATCATCACAAAAATATTATATTTAATTTTAAAAAATCGTCCCTATGCCCAGATGGATACTCCTGATATGCCTATACCCTCAGTTTGCCTCTGCATTGACCATCTATCAATTTAAATATTATCAACGAATAGGCGAACAGCAGGTCGCTACTGAAGCGCTGTTTTTGCAACACGATAATGGAAGAGGCTTTATGAAAACGCGTTATTTCGACCCGATTACAAAAAGTAAAATGCTGCTTGATATGGAACTGGAAGAAGAGTATATCAGCGACGGAAAAGGCTATACTAGTCAGCAGGCGATGTATGTGCATACAAAAAATCCGCATATTATCACTGGCAGCAACAGGGCAGCCATTCAGTTACCGGTGATTTACTTTACCATCAATAAAAATACGGCTGAGCTGGAACCTGCAGCCCTGGTAAAAATCCTCGACAATGGCACAAAACAGATCGATTCAAAAGCAGCATTAAGCGCAACATTTATCGACGCCAAGAGCTTACCCAAACTAATAGGCCCTGCATTTTTTGCAGATGGCGATCTGTTTCTTGAGAAGCAACTTAAAGGAGGCATCCGGCAACTGACACCGGACGAACTAAAAACTGTAATTCACCTGTTTATAGTAGCCGATACGCTGGAAGAACAGATCGGAACATCCTGCGCTTTTGATGCAAAGCGGGTGTTGAATACTTACACTGAGGTGATCAGGCATATGGGAACAAAAATGAATGTGACCATGATTGCAGGCACTCAGTACAATAAAAAAAATGTGGTATCATCTCTTAAACTTCTGAAGCCGGGGAAAAATGACATCGTCGTATTTTATTACACGGGACACGGTTACCGGAAAAATGATGATAATCGGCGCTATCCTTATATAGATTTACGATGCAAGCAACATAGTGATTACCTGACCGAAACGCTGAACATGGAAGACATTTACCGCTTTATTAAAAGAAAAGGCGCTCGCATGAATCTTGTACTGAGTGATTGCTGCAACAGCTATGTAGGCAAATACAATGCTGTGGCCTCCGCACCTCCGAAAAAGAAAACAACTCCCCTACAGTTCGACAACGATAATATAAGCATGCTGTTTCTCAAAGCAAAAATATCGATTCTGGCTACCGCTGCAGACAGCACACAGCGGGCATCAGGGAATCCATCATTTGGAGGGTTCTTTTCGTACTTTTTAAATACTACGCTGGAGGCCAGTTGCAGTAATACAAAAACAGCCTATGCCAAGGCAAATTCATCGCCTGTATGGTGGAATGAAGTACTCACCGACACCAGAACCCAAACCGAAAAGAAAGCGCAGTTTACCTACTGCGACAAACCCTATATAAAAGAAAATATTTGCATTCAGAGTCCTTGCTTTATGATCGAGTGATGAATGTTTCATGGCATCCTGATTTATAGTGAACTGCAGATTTAAAAGTTAGAAGGTACGATCATTTTTTTATCTGCCACCTCAGCTTCCTGACATGCTTTCAACGCATTGTGTTCGAGCACCTGCACTGTTTTATTTTTTTCCATATCAGTAACCTCAAATTTTGTCTTCACCACTTTTTCACAGTCTGCAGCACTGCGCGACTCGGCGAGTATATAAGCCGCATGAATACCGTTATCATCCCAACTTTCCACGATATCCTTTTCATTGGGAGCCACACTTAACGCATCTTTTTCACAGTTACTGCTATGTAATATTTCATCAGTAGAAGGCTGACCATATTTCGTTTTAAAAGCCTCGACAAACTGTGGTTCGGAAACTACAAAATGATAAAGCACTTCATTATAAAATTCCAATATAATTTTTGGCGACGGATACTGGTCCATGATAGCATAATTATAAATTACAAATACCCGATGCTCAGGCAAAAGTGGATTAACCGCATCTGAACATTTGTTTAACGGCTTCACATATTCAACAATGAATTTATTAAAATTGGCATCATCTGCCGATGAATAACTATGTAGCTGTTTAATTTTCCTTTTTGATTTAGCAGCAACTTCTTCAATCAGCGAAACGCTTGTTTCTCCAACCTTCAGTTCACCAATACCCTTAAATTTCGGATCCTGAGCAGAACCTATCATACTGCCCGAAAACAAAAAAATGATAACCAACGCTTTCATGTGCAAATAATTTTAAGTGAGTAAATAAATAATTTTACTTAAGAACCGGTACAAAGTTCCGTCTGATTGTAGCGGTATCATTATACAATTTGCATAATAAGTTACACACTTAGGGCACTTGCAGCGATAGCATTATTCCAAACCATTCCTTATATTTATACGCTCAAACCGGCAATATGAAAATACTTTTACCCTTCCTGTGCTGTCTACTTTACACACTGACAGCGGCCACACAAACTGTTTATCACCTACACTACAATCAACAAATTGAAAATGAAACGGTGCCTACCTACGCGCTCTATTTTCAGCATGAAGACGGAAGTGGCTTCCTTCGCACCCGCTACACAGACCCTGTTTCAAAAGCCGATATGCTGCTTGAAATGAGTCTGGCAGAAGAGGGCATTACGGATACTAATCAAAAGGCAGACAGTACTAAAATGTATATCAGGGCCCTCAACCCGGAACTGATTCTGGGTAATGCCAAGGCAGTTAGGAATACACCGGTTTTCCTTTTTGAATTAAATAAAAATTCAAATGAAATGGAAATGCGCGCTCTGGTTTACGAAAATGAAAAAGGCGAGAAAATTGTTGATGAAAAAGCGAGCTTGAATGTTGCTTACGTTAACGAATCAAATTTAACCAAAGAACTATTTGCAAATTACTTTCAGGAAGGCGACGACTTTCTGGAAAATTACTTCAGTCCCAATTCGAAAGATATCAGTGCAGCAGAAAAAAATATTACAATGCACATGCTGATTGTTGCGGACACACTGGAGAAAAACATCGGGCGGTCGTGTGCTTTTGACATGCGAAGGGTCATGCAAATGTTTGCCTATATCGCAGCCTATATCGGATGCAAAACCAATATCCGGATTGTTGCCGGTAAAGAGTATGGTAAACGCAGCGTGGTATCAGAACTAAAACTGCTCAAAGCAGGCAGTAATGATATTATCGTTTTTTATTACACAGGTCATGGTTATCGCAAAGCTGAAGATACACGCCGCTATCCGTATCTGGATCTGCGCAGCAAACCCGATGATGACTATCTCAGGGAAACGCTGAACATGGAAGACATCTACAAACAGATCAAGCAGAAAGGCGCCCGGACAAATCTTGTGCTGAGCGATTGCTGCAATACCTATGTTGGTGCCACAAATGCAACAGGCAGCAAACCGATCAAGAAAAAAAGCATCGTGCCGGAATTAAACAGCCAGTTTGTTAGGAGCCTTTTTCTGAATAAAATCTCAGTGCTGGCTACGGCAGCAGACAGCACCCAAAAAGCTTCCGGCAACCCTTCCTTTGGCGGCTTCTTTTCGTATTTTCTCAAAACATCCGTCGAAAACAGTTGCTCAAAAAATGTGTTTGCCAATAAAACACGCGAAAGCGGCACGGCACCCACCTGGTATGATATTCTGAATCAGGCCCAGCAACTCACTTACAACAAATCGCGTCTCACCTATTGCGACAAACCCTATATTCCCGAAA
>JADYYU010000043.1 GCA_020853515.1 Chitinophagaceae bacterium
CATGGCTACGTAAAGCATTGGTAAACTGTGTATGCCCATCATGCAATAGCCAACACCCATCAGCACACCGCCAAATATGATGGATTTTTGATAACCGAAATAACGGTCGGCCAATAAACCACCTAAAAACGGCGTTAAAAAAACGAGTGCGATAAAAGTACCGTATAAGTCAGCCGATTCAGCTTCGGTCATTGCGAAGCCCGCTTTCACATCTTTCAGGTATAGCGTAAAGATGCCGATCATCAGGTAGTAGCCAAATCTTTCCCACATTTCTGAGAAAAAAAGAAAAGGAAGTGCCTTCGGGTGTTTTACTTTCAGTTCATTCATGACTGAAAGATAAGAAGCTTTGTTTAATTTGAAAGTAAATCAGGTGATTTTTGAAATGCATATTATTGATTGCACGTTTTTGTACCAACTACATGCTGATGATGTAAATCTGGATGCAGCCTGTATAAAGCCCGCGACGGGGAATTAGATAGCTTTGCAATTAAATCTTTTTACAATATAAAATCAGCAGCAGAATGACTGTCCGCAAGATTACATACAGAGTGATCACCTTTGAAGCAACTACCACAGCAGATCTGGAAAATCAGATCAATACTTTTCTCAGAGAAGAAGCAGACGTCACAGCAGTTAGCCTCTCGCACATCATCAAACCGGCCAATGAAGCAGAAAAAGCGACTGTTATTTATTCAGCTTTGCTGATGTATAGTTTTCCGGATTAATGACAGAAGCCGGTTTTCAAAGCCGGCCTCTGTACCGGATCATTTAAAGGGCAAATAGCCGACTCCATTTGTCAGCAAGTCGCAATTCGTCTTTCATGGCAAAGCCATCGTGTTGCACATTGTAAAGTTCAAACAGTGTTGAGGGTTGCTGCAAATCTGCTGATTTAAATGATAATGCAATAGTATCAAAAATAGGCTGTAGGTTTTTGGCATCTGTGTTTTTTCCGGTTTTTACGATGCTGCAGTGGGTAACATCGGCCAGTTTTACAGTTTGTGTGGTGACTTCAGCGGCCGTTTTTTTTATGAAAAATGCCTGATAAGTTCGTTCGTCAATGCCAATTTCGGAGTGACCCCATATATCGTGACGGGTGATGACCGCATTATTTACAGATGCTAACTGTTCAAGTGACTGCAACAGCCATTTTTCTTTTTTCTTTCTTTTCATATTCATCATTACAAAAGGCAGTATGCATGCCGTTAGCATGATGAGGGTTGTGATAATAGTTCCTGTATCCATCTTTTTTTAAAATTTTATAGTGAATGAAATCGCTGAGACAAAAAATTGAAATCTGTCTCACAGTAATTCGGCTTTCGGGAGCCGTTGATTTTAAAAAATATTACCAGAAATGGTGAAAAGGGAAGAGCATATCTGTATGTCGTGTACAGAAAAGCAGGCGTTTAGTGTAAAAGCTGTATTGCAGCAGGCGGGTGCTAAATAGTGTATTGCCGCAAATCAAATGTAGCACATATTTAGCAGCCTGGTTTTTCGGCAGTCTTGCCCCACTATTTGCAGCATTTGAAATGGATGTTTGCTGGTCAACTTTGTTGCATTCCTGATTTGCGGGGGTGAAAGCGGAATAATTTTCTTTTGCAGCGGCATCCGATTTTGATAGCTGATGTAAGGCGGCCTGATAAGATATTTGACCTGCCTGTGCTGTGGCAAAGATGCAGCATAATAAAAAGTATAGCACAGCATGTTTCAAAATAATCCTCACATTGCGAAAGTAAGTGATTCATCCGGTTGTGAATTGCTAAAGATTTTACAATACCCGTTGCATACCCTCTTCAGCACGGCAATATCTGCCACTGTCAGGCGAGCGGAAGGTTTTATTATCTGTTGGGTGCACAATTCTTGGCTGCCGGATAATTATCTATTCTGCTACCAATAAGAATCTATATTTGCAGATTGAAATTTTTAAAGGTGGATGTACACCTGAAATTAAATAAAGCCACTGCGGCCGGAGTGCTTATTGCCTTTGGAATAATTGTGCAGCATGCTGGTAAATTCATTAACTGATACTCAGTATGGTATCAGTTTCTTTATTTAATTTTGGCAAGGTTCTGAGATTTGGTCAGTTAAACTTTCATTTTGCAAGATTTTTTACTTTAGGTACTCATGCTGTATATATTTTTTTAAAATGGAAATGTTTTCAGTAAAATACAAAGCATGCTACTTTTTCTCTTAATTTCGCTTTGTGAAAACATTCGCAGGCAGGATCAATTTCTTGTTTGATCACATATTCTTTATTTTTCTAAAATTACCAGTTTTCAGCAATGCCTTATAAAATCTTACTCATAGACGACGAAGAAAAACTTAGAGCTTTGTTAAGCAGGATCATTGGTCTTGAAGGTTTTGAGGTGGTGCAGGCTGCTGATTGTAAAGCAGGGATGGCGAAGCTGGAACAGGATCAAATTGATATTGTATTGTGTGATGTGAAGCTGCCTGATGGAAACGGAGTTGATCTGACAAAAAGTATAAAAGAAAAATTTCCGGAGGTGGAAGTTATTCTGTTAACTGCTTATGGCAATATACCGGACGGAGTGCAGGCTATCAAGAACGGCGCATTTGATTATATCATCAAAGGGGATGACAATAATAAAATCATTCCATTGCTTTTTCGGGTTGCAGAAAAAATTGAGCTTGTAAAGAAAGTGACATTGCTTGAAAGACGTTTAGATAGTAAATATTCATTTGGCAAGATTATCGGCAAGTCGAAGGCAATTCTGCAAGTAATTGAACTGGCACAAAAAGTTGCTGAAACAGATACCAGTGTTTTACTCACGGGTGAAACAGGCACAGGTAAGGAGGTGTTTGCTCAGGCCATTCATCAGCACAGTAAGCGCAGCAAGCAAAGTTTTGTTGCAGTTAATTGCTCGGCTTTCAGCAAAGATTTACTTGAAAGTGAAATGTTTGGCCATAAGGCCGGTGCGTTTACAGGGGCTATCAAAGAGCAAAAGGGACTTTTTGAAGAAGCAGATAATGGCACCATATTTTTGGACGAGATCGGAGACATGGCCTTTGATCTGCAGGCAAAATTGTTGCGTGTGCTTGAATCGGGTGAATTTATTAAAATTGGGAATACCAAACCTACCAAAATAAATGTGCGTGTAATTGCGGCTACCAACCGGGATCTGCAGAACGAAATTTCGGCCGGGCACTTCAGGCAGGACCTCTTTTACCGGATATCAGTATTCCAAATCACGCTACCTCCACTGCGGCAACATTTAGGCGATATTGAGGAACTCGTCAAATATTTCATTGCATTGTTCTCAGGGAAGACAAACAAAGGGGTGAAATCAATAGCTGATGCGTGTCTTGATGCCTTGCAAAGGCACGATTGGCCAGGAAATATTCGCGAAATGAGAAATGTGATTGAACGAAGTGTGATACTGACGGATGGTGAAGAAATAAATATTGAAAGTCTGCCTGAGGAAATCAGGCGTTTAAATGCAGGCAATGGGGATAACACCAAACGGCAACTTTCTGCATTTGATCTGGCAAGCGCAGAAAAATTGCATATTCAAAAGGTACTTAATTACAGCAATGGAAATAAAACAGAAACTGCCAAATTATTGAATATAGCACTTACCACATTGTACAGGAAGCTTGAGGAATATAAAATTAAATAAGTCCCTTTCAAAACGACAGCCTCACCCTTTCATTTTGAAAGGGTTTTTTTTGCGAGAGAAAAAGACAGGAAATGCAGAAGGCGCGACAGTACTGTGTTTGAGAAAATGCAATTTGACGGGCATGAGATTTGCAAATGAAGTGGCACAGTAAAAAATATTCAATGAAAAATCAATCACAGCAAAATCCTTATAAAAATGCACAGCGATTTGCTGATGTAACTAAGGAATTTATTATAGCCGGGAATATACAGAGAGCAAAGCGTTGCCTGCAAAAGGCTGAAAGTATTTTCGTTAGCGGAAATCAACAGGTTAGGAATGCCATCTCGAACGTATACGTTTACTCTGTTTCGAGTTTTATGGAAGTTCATCGGTGCAGTATCAGAAGCCTGTTTCCTGAATCATTGAATAATGAATATTTACAGCAGATTAATACTTCTGGGGACTGACGATGTTCGTATTAAGTTTTACAACACTCACGTAAAACCTGATTGTTAGATTTGAATTTACACTGTAATTATAAATAGATATGCAATGCTTTTAACATGTATTCTAAGTGCCGCAGGCCTAATTTGTTTCGCAATATTTTACAAAGCCATTAACTTTTTTGAAAAAGTATAACCTGTCTGTTTATAACAGGATTAAAAAGATTTAAAAGAATTAGTATGACAGCATTATTCTTCATCGCAATAACAGTATTTAGCTTTATGTGCTATGTACTGATTAAACCAGAAAAATTTTAAAAACATGAACACAGAAATACTAGGAGTCATACTCATGTATGGGTTGGTAGTGGCCCTGGCCATTCCGCTAGGCAATTATATAGGCAAGGTTTTCAGTTATGAAAAAACATGGCTGGATAAAGTATTCAATCCTTTGGATAAACTATTTTTTAAACTCAGTGGCATTAACCCGATGAAAGAAATGAACTGGCAACAGAATTTGGCTGCGCTGCTTACAATCAACATTGTGTGGTTTATGATCTGTATGCTGGTGCTTACCAATATGAGTTGGCTCCCATTAAATCCGGATGCCAACCCTTCGATGAGTGGTGATCTGGCATTTAATACAGCCGTAAGTTTTGTTACCAACACTAACTTACAGCACTATTCGGGAGAAAGTGGTCTTTCGTATTTTGGTCAGCTGGTTTTAATGCTCTGGCAATTTATTAGTGCAGGCACGGGTATTGCAATTTGTGCCATCGTTTTTATAGCCATGAAAGAAAGGACTGCAACGACGCTGGGTAATTTTTTTAGTTTGTTTGTTCGTAGCTGCACAAGAATCTTATTGCCGATTGCTTTTGTTGTCGCTATTATTTTAGCATTCAATGGCACTCCGATGACTTTTGAAGGGAAAGATACCGTGATCACACTGCAAGGTGAGACTGTTCAGGTAAGTCGTGGACCTGTGGCAGCCTTTGTGGCACCAAAACAAATAGGAACAAATGGAGGTGGTTTCTATGGCACTAACTCAGCCCATCCTTTAGAGAATCCCAATTATCTGACAAACATTGTTGAAACCATTTCTATTTTTCTGATTCCAATGGCAATGGTATTTGCCATGGGTTTTGTGTTGAAGAGAAGGAAATTTGCAAGGATTATTTTCGGAGTCATGACACTGGGGTTTTTATTATTGCTAGTGCCATCTATTATCAGTGAAATGAATGGTAACGCTGCCATTGCTAAAATGGGAGTTGCACAATCTTACGGCAGCATGGAAGGCAAGGAAATTCGTTTCGGTTCTGCTGCTTCCGCATATTGGGCTATAAATACTACCTGCACTTCCAACGGCTCTGTGAATGCCATGCATGATAGCATGACGCCGCTCACGGGCATGTTTGCCATGTTGGGTATGATGATAAATTCATTTTATGGTGGTGTGGGAGTTGGCTTTTTAAATTTTTACATCTTTGTCATCCTGGCCGTATTCATTAGTGGTTTAATGGTAGGAAGAACGCCTGAATTTTTGGGTAAAAAGATAGAGGCCAAAGAAATGAAAATTGCCATGATGATTGCCTTGTTGCATCCATTATTGATTCTTGCTGGAACAGCTATTGCTGCTTTTCTGTATGTAAGTTATCCTACAGCATACGCAGGTTGGCTGGCCAATCCGGGTCATCACGGATTTAGCGAAATGCTTTATGAATTTACGTCATCAAGTGCCAATAATGGCAGTGGTTTCGAAGGTCTGGGTGACAATAATCCTTTCTGGAATATTGCCTGCGGTTTAGTTATGCTTGTGGCGCGCTATCTTCCAATCATTGGTCCTGTAGCCATTGCAGGAATTTTAGCTGGTAAAAAATATATTCCTGAAAGTAACGGAACATTAAAAACGGACACTTCAACTTTTGGCTTATTGGTATTTGCGGTAATTGCATTGGTAGCAGCATTGTCTTTCTTTCCTGCCCTTACGCTTGGGCCAATAGCTGAATATTTTTCTTTAAGGTGAATAGTAAATAGTGAATAGTAAATAGTGAATAGTGAATAGTGAATAGTAAATAGTGAATAGTGAATAGTGAATAGTGAATAGTGAATAGTGAATAGTGAATAGTGAATAGTGAATAGTGAATAGTGAATAGTGAATAGTGAATGGGGAGTAGTGAAATGTGAATAGTAAAGAGGTTTCGTGCGAATTGACGATTCACAGTTCAAAAAATAAAGTTTGCAAAGTATAAGAAGTTAAAATGAGTAACCAAAATAAAAATACAAATACATCCCTGTTTCAAAAGGAACTTGTGCAGGAAGCACTTAAACAGTCTTTTGTAAAACTGAATCCAAGGCTAATGATAAAGAATCCGGTGATGTTTACGGTGGAGATTGGAACATTCATCATGTTTTTTGTCACCCTCTGGATACTTGCCGGCGAAAAAGCCCAGGGAAGTTTCATCTACAATTTCATTGTGTTTTTTGTACTACTTCTTACATTGCTTTTTGCCAATTTTGCAGAAGCCATTGCAGAAGCCAGGGGGAAAGCACAAGCCGACAGCTTGCGTAAAACAAGGGAGGAAACGCCTGCCAAACTTGTAATTAGTGAACCGAAAATCGCAA
>JADYYU010000044.1 GCA_020853515.1 Chitinophagaceae bacterium
CGACAACGAAAAGTACCATACCGGCGATAAAACTATTTTGGTGAATGACGTGCTGGAAACGCTGCAGGCACTGGCTGCACATCACAGACAACAATTACATATACCGTTTATTGCCATTACCGGTAGTAATGGTAAAACTACTACCAAGGAACTGATGCATGCTGTGCTGAGCGCCCAATATAAAACGTATGCCACAGAGGGAAATCTGAATAATCATATCGGAGTGCCGCTGACCCTTTTGAAGATCAGACAGGATGCCGACCTCGCGATCATTGAAATGGGAGCGAATCATTTGAAGGAGATAGCTGGATACTGCCAAATAGCCATGCCAACGCATGGGCTGATCAATAACTGCGGCAAGGCCCATTTGGAGGGCTTTGGCGGTGTGATGGGCGTCCGGCAGGGTAAGGGTGAATTATATGATTATATCAGAAGTATAAACGGTACCATCTTTATAAATACCGATCTGGATTATTTAATTGAAATGGCTGCTGGTATTTCAAAGCAGATATCCTATGGTAGTTCAAATGCAGCGTTTAGGGGCAAAATTTATAGCAGTGATCCCTATCTGCAGGTTGCCTTACTCAATGAGGGGCACGAAGGTCTCGTCGCTACTCAGTTAGTGGGAGAGTATAATTTTCCCAATGTGATGGCTGCTGTTGCTGTCGGTAACACATTCGGGATTTCTGCCGAAAAAATCAACAAAGCGATCAGAGATTATACACCGGGTAACAGCCGTTCGCAACTGATAAAAGCAGGAACCAATACAATTATCATGGATGCATACAATGCGAATCCTACAAGTATGTCTGCTGCGATCCGGAATTTTGCGCAGGCAGATTATCCCAATAAGGTCATTATTTTAGGTGCCATGATGGAACTGGGAACCATGAGTATCGAAGAGCATCAGCAGATCGTCCGGTTATTGCAGCAAAGCAACTGGAATCAAGTATTGCTGGTAGGCGGCGATTTTAAAGATCTGCAGCATTCCTATACTTATTTTGATGATGCCGGGCAGGCTGCAGAGTGGTTTCGTAATGCCAACCTTTCAAATACGGCCATACTCATTAAAGGCTCCCGTTCTCTTGCTATGGAACAAGTATTGAAGAACTAGTTTTCATTCAGCACGACAGTGAAGTTATGGGTACATGTACTCCCGGAAATTTATATCTTTGCAGCCTATGAAGAAAAAAATTCTCGTTACGGGCGGCACAGGCTATATCGGTTCACATACGGTAACTGATCTGCTGGCAAGTGGATTTGAAGTGATCAGTATTGATAATTATGCACGATCGTCGGCCAAAGTGCTGGATGGTATCGAAGAGATCACCGGGGTGAAAATTAAAAATTATAATATTGACCTTTGCAATTTTGCAGATACCTATCAGGTTTTTGCAGAAAATACGGATATTGAGGGCATCATCCATTTTGCAGCTTATAAATCGGTACCTGAAAGTGTAGAGTTCCCGATGAGATATTATGAAAATAACCTTTTTTCACTGATCAATGTCTTGAAATGTGCAGAGCAGTTTGGTGTGAAGAATTTTGTTTTTTCTTCTTCGTGCTCAGTTTACGGCAATGTGGATGTATTGCCCGTTACCGAAGATACGCCACTGTCTAAGCCTGAATGTGCTTATGCAGCCACCAAGCAGATGGGTGAGCAGATCATTCTTGATTTTGCCAAAGCGAACGGCGATTATAATCATTGTGTCCTGCGTTATTTTAATCCTGTAGGTGCACATGTTACAGCAGCTATTGGTGAAATGCCTGTTGGTAAGCCAAATAATCTGGTGCCACTAATTACACAAACCGCCGCTGGTTTGCATGAAAAAATGTATGTCTGGGGCAATGATTATGATACCCGCGATGGGTCCTGCATCCGCGACTATATTCATGTTATGGATATTGCCAATGCACACACCAAAGCACTGCAGTTTATGATGAGAAACACCCACAATTCCAATTGCGAAATTTTTAATCTGGGTTCCGGCCTCGGGGTTTCGGTATTGGAAGCCATCCGCACATTTGAAAAGGTAAGTGAAAGACAACTTAATTACGAACTGGGGCCACGTAGAGAGGGTGATGTGATTGCGGTGTACGCCAACAATGAAAAGGCCATGCAGTTATTGTGCTGGAATACACAATATAATCTAGAAGATATGATGCTTACGGCATGGAAATGGCAGCTTAAATGCGGGGAGTAAGGGCTGTTCATAGACATTGGTAGATATCATCATCACTTTTTTACTTTTTGCATTTCAAATCACAAGCCGGTAAAAACTGACATGCCCCATTTTATTGCAGGCAGTGGGTTAAAATTTATTTTTCCACATCATACTTTCAACCGGACGGTTAGGCTGACCACTGTATTTCGCTCCCGATTTATTATTATACTTGACGGCTATTTCGCCCTCCACGGGAAAATAAATTAATTGACCGATTGGCATTCCTGCGTAGATGCGCACCGGTAATTTAACCGAAATTTCGAGTGTCCAGTTACCGCAAAATCCAACGTCGCCTTTACCTGCAGTGGCATGGATATCAATACCCAGGCGGCCTGTGCTGGATTTTCCCTCCAGGAAAGGAACATGCTCATGCGTTTCAGTATATTCTTCTGTTACTCCCAGATAAAACGCACCGGGCAGCAATACATAGCCATCATCAGGGATATCAAAGTGTGTGATCGTATTGTGTTTCTTGGCATCGAGCTCGGTATCATCGTACATAGCCAGCAGTTTACCCAAGTGCACATCGTATGAATTGCTGCCCAGGCAATTTCTATCGTAGCGCGTAATTTTGATAGTGCCCTTTTCCATTTCTTCCAGTATTCTTAAATCTGATAATATCATAAACAGCGTTCTTTGAGATTGCGCAAATGTAATCTACAATAGGAACTAATTTTACCAATGGGAAAACTTGTGATTATTTTTTTGCAGCAATGATTTGTTCGCCGATATTGTTTATTTTTACGCAATGTAAGGCTATCGCTGCAACGCATTAAAATTTTCTTTATGAAAAAAATCTTTCTTTTTTTACTTTTCGCAAACATCCTGCAGTGGTCATTCGCAAAGCAGAAATTTGGAATTGATTTGGGTATAGGCGTAAAGGGCGGATTAAATATGAATAAAGTGCAGGGGCTGGGCTGGCAGAATCAATACAGTACTGACCCACATGCAGGGTTTTTTATGCATCTCAATAAGCGACACGCCGGGTTTCAACTCGAAGCAGTTTGGTCGCAAAGTCATATCATTACAGACAGCAGTTTTACCGGTTTATACAGGCAGTACCTTCAGAATGCGGACGACAGCGTGAATGCAGAGTCGTTCAGGTTTAGTACCATTTCAATTCCGATTTTACTGAATATTAAACTTACGCAATGGCTTTGGTTACAGGCAGGTCCTCAGTTCAATGCGCATGTAAGTGTGGCTGACAAAAACCGGATCATCAAAAGCGGTCTTGATATAATTAATAAACAAAGCTACAGTGCTGTGGGCGGCATCTGGATACAATTTGGTGGAAAGGCACCGCTCATAAGGGTTAACCTGGGTGCGAGATATATTGCAGGACTTGACAATCTGAACTCTCTCACTAACAAAGAGATCTGGAAGAGCCAAATGGTACAACTGCACTTGGGAATCAGTTATTAATTTTCGAATTTCACTTAAATAGTTTCATGAATAAAGATAATTTTTTTTTAGGACTGCTGGCCGGTTTGATTGTTCCTTTGCTGGGCGTAATCATGGTGTACATTTATAAATACCTGCCGCAGAATGTATCCCTCAGCGACTTTATCTATCTGGTAAAAACGAACAAAAGTAATATTCCCAAAGTGATCTCATTGGGGCTGATCGCTTGTATACCGCTTATAGCGTTTTATAACAACAGAAAAAGATTTACCACACTCAAAGGGATCTTTGCATCAATCATTCTTTATGCGTTGATCGCGGTGGCTTATAAATTTAATATTTTTTAATTATGAAGTACTTTGTCATTGCCGGTGAGGCTAGCGGAGATATGCATGCGGCCAACATGATAAAGTACTTGCAGGTCATGGATGCTGAAGCCCGGGTGGCTGGCTGGGGCGGCGATCAGATGCAGGCGCAGGGTGTGCAACTGATGAAGCATATTCAGGAACTGGCTTTTATGGGTTTTGCCGAAGTGCTGATGAATATCGGTACTATACTCAAGAATTTTACACTGTGCAAAAAGCAGATCAGTGCTTTTAAACCCGATCTGCTGGTGCTGGTAGATTATCCGGGGTTTAATTTGCGCATGGCAGGCTGGGCAAAAAAGCAAGGTTATAAGGTGGTCTACTATATTTCCCCCACTGTCTGGGCCTGGAAAGAAAACAGAATTGTGAAGGTTAAGAAGTATGTCGACCGTATGATCTGTATTCTGCCTTTTGAAAAGGCTTTTTATGCGCGATGGGACTATGCAGCAGATTATGTAGGACATCCTACGGTGGAAGTGATTGAACGTGAAAAAGCCAAGCCAAGCGTTTTACATTATAAAAACGTGATCGCCTTGCTGCCGGGTAGCCGCAAGCAGGAAATTGATAAAATGCTGCCGGTGATGTTGCAGGCCGTGGCTGAGTATGCTGATTTTCAGATATTGATTGCGCAAGCGCCAAACTTAAATAAAGACGTGTATGCGCCCCACCTTAAAAACACAAACGCTGAATTATTGCAGCATCAAACATATAATATACTGAAGATCGCCAAAGTAGCCATTGTTACCTCCGGTACAGCAACGCTTGAAACGGCACTGTTTAATGTGCCGCAACTGGTTTGCTATATTGCGAATCCGGTTTCGTATGCCATTGCCAAACAACTCGTAAAAGTGAAATACATTTCGCTGGTAAATCTCATACTCGACAAACCAGCCGTGCTTGAACTCATACAGGATGAAGTAACTTCCACATATATTCGCAGGGAAGTTGAAAAATTGCTAAAGGATAATGAACGGAAGGAGCAGTTACAGGCCGATTACGATCAGTTGAAAAGCCTGCTGCATGAAGGAAGTGCCAGCGAACAGGTTGCTGAAATTATCTATCAGTCAGCGCTTAATCACTAAGCGGTAAATAATCACCACGACAGCAAAAAGGAACATGAAAATTGAAATTCGGTTCATGCCGTGCATAAACTTGAGATTGGTATTATGCGGAGCATCATCAGACCTCCTTTTGATATAGAGGTACTGTAAAACCTGGGTGAAAAAAGAGGGTTGTTTCATAATTCAAATTTACTGACATTATTTTAAATATGTACCTTATATTTGCGCAGATTTTTTCATTATTGGGGGGTTAGCTCAGTTGGTAGAGCGCTTGCATGGCATGCAAGAGGTCATCGGTTCGACCCCGTTATCCTCCACTAAACAAAATGAGAATGAGAAAGAGAGCAGGTATGAATCAATTTCATTCCCACTTCGCACTCATTCTCTTTCTTTTTTAATCAAGGAGCGATTTTTTCGCCGATAAGCAGTCGTAAGAGTCTGACAGCATATTTGTATAGCTTCATAACGGGAATGAGTCAGCTTCATTCTTATTTTTAAAGGCATTCTCATGACTTTATTCTGCTTGTATTGAAATGCAACACACTGCATCTTATTTTTGTATTATAATAATTTTAACTGCGTTTTATCTACTACTGTCTGTGTGATAAGTTTTGTTAGTAAAAGTGCATATACACCAGAGGAGCCAGATGTTGCCCCTGCGCGATCTCTTCAAGTTGGGTATCGCCTTCCGTAAAATAGAGTGACTGAGGGGTGTTTTTAATCAGTACCATTGCTTCCGCAAGATTTTTAAAAGCATATATTTTATAAATGCCTGATGACTTCACTATCACAAAATACTTGTGACCAGTGAGCACCAGTTTGTGATATAGGCTTTCGCTGAAATTTACTTCATTAACACCCAAAGTCGATTATTTAATTGATAAATGTAG
>JADYYU010000045.1 GCA_020853515.1 Chitinophagaceae bacterium
CTAAAATGGGTTTCCATTCCGTTATCGATAATCCGGACCCGGTGAGCCTTGTGATGCCCCCGAGCAATACCTGAATAATCAGCATTACAACGCCGGTTAGTAACCAGTATGCTACTATTTTATTTTTGTTCATGCGCCTAAGTGAAAGGTTGCAAAGCTATATTTAAAAGGCTAACTGTGGAAATTTAGATTTGCAGGTTGGCAGGTCATTAGATATTTTTTTTTAATATTGCATAGATGTCCTTGCTCACTTATCATACCGAAAATATTACCGAGGCCGGATGCGACGAGGCAGGACGGGGTTGTATTGCGGGGCCTGTATGCGCAGCGGCTGTGATCTTAGCTCCTGATTTTTATCATCCTTTGCTGAATGATTCAAAAAAACTGAATGAAAGTACCCGCTATGAACTCAGACCTTTCATTGAGCAGCATGCACTGGCCTACGCTGTAGCATTTGTAGACGCCGCCGAAATAGACCGCATTAATATTTTGAAAGCCTCATTCAAGGCCATGCATCTGGCTTTAGATCAACTAAAATTAAGGCCCGGACATCTCATTATTGATGGCAACCGATTTATAAAATATCGTAAAACGCTGCATACCTGTATCGTAAAAGGGGATAGCAAATATGCAGCGATTGCAGCCGCAAGTATTCTGGCTAAAACATACCGCGACGATAAAATGCATGAATTAAACAAAGAATTTCCGCAGTATTTGTGGCATCAAAATAAAGGCTACCCTACTGCAGCTCATCGAAAAGCCGTACTTGAACACGGGCTTTGTTTTTATCACCGTAAAACCTTTGCCTGTCTGCCAGAACAACCTAGTCTGAATTTGCAAGAAACTTAGTAGACGTGTTGCCCGCCGTTAATGCTATAATTGGCCCCTGTAATAAAGCTTGTTTCATCACTGGCTAAAAATGACACCAGGTGTGCTACTTCATGGGTTCCGCCTAAGCGTCCCAGTGGAATTTGCGCTACGATCTGATCACGTACTTTTTCAGGAACTGCCATTACCATGTCAGTGGCAATATAGCCCGGTGAAATCGTATTCACAGTTATGCCATATTTAGCCACTTCCATGGCCAGGGTTTTGGTAAAACCATGCATACCTGCTTTAGCGGCAGAATAGTTGGTTTGTCCAAACTGTCCGCGTTGTCCGTTTACAGAAGAAATATTAATAATTCGCCCAAACTTTCGTTCAATCATCCCTTCAATCACATGACGGGTGCAATTAAAAACACTGTTGAGATTGGTGTTGATCACTTCATGCCAGTCACTTTGACTCATTTTAGACAAGCGGCCATCACGGGTAATGCCCGCATTATTCACCAGAATATCGACGGTACCAACACGTGTTTCTATTTCAGCAATCATTCTGCCAACAGAATCGAAATCGCAAACATCTCCTTCCACTACTTCAATCTCAAAGCCTTCCGCCTTTAATTTGGCCTGCCATTCTTCTGCTTTGGCTTTGTTTCGGTAATTGCCAAGCACATGATAGCCATCATGATATAATTCTTTACACATGGCGGTTCCCAGACCTCCTGTAGCACCGGTTACCAGCGCAATTCTTTTGTTATTTGCATCCATAGTTATTTTTTTTGATGCAATGAAGGTATATAAAGTATTTGAAGAATGAAAGCGAAAAGCCATAAATTAATACGGAAGCCGGCAGCAATTATTCAGGCAGCGAATGCACATTTAATTAAAGATTTTTTTAACTTTACAAAACCACAAATTATAGTACTTTCGTGAATCTTACCCGTGAATACCCATCTGAAAAACCTGAAGGACGAAGAATTACTGCATTTGTACAAAACTAAAAAAGGTGCAGAGGTATTTGGTATTCTGTATGAAAGGTATTCGCATCTTGTATATGGTGTTTGTCTTAAATATTTGAAAGATAGTGACAATGCCAAAGACGCCATGATGCAGATTTTTGAGAAGTTATTTAGAGAGGTCAACCGGCATGACATTCAGGTTTTTAAAGCATGGCTTTATCGCGTAGCGCAAAATCACTGCTTCATGCAGCTTCGAAGCAACCATCATCTGGTAAAATCGATCGACTTTTTTTATGATCTCAGTGTGGAAACAGACGACAATCTGCATCCTCTCGTCGAAAAGGAAAAAATGTTTGATAAAATGGAGGCCGCCATTGAAGAATTGACTGCTGAACAAAAAAAATGTATCTTGCTTTTTTATATAGAAAAGAAAACTTATCACGAAATCATGGAGCTGACCGGATTTACATTTATGCAGGTTAAAAGCAATATTCAGAACGGCAAACGTAATTTAAAAATAAAAATGACAGAAAGCAGTGTACATGAGTGATTATTCGTCCATATTTGTAAATAGCCATTGTGTTTCCAAAGCGCAGTTGCTGTCCTATATCCGGCAAACACTCGACCGTGAGGAAGCTTATGTGGTTGAATGCCATATCAGCGACTGCCAGTTTTGCAATGACGCACTTGATGCCCTGATGGAGGCAGATCTGGAGACTGCAGAAAAGCATTTGCAGGAAACAAAAGGAGTCATTCATGAACACTTATTTCCACCGCCGGAGATTATTCACAAAGAACTAAAAAGTAACGGGACTGTTGATCAACCGGACAATACTAAAAATTTATACAGGAGATTATTGGCTGCTGCCAGTATTTTATTATTGATCGGACTCGGTGGTTTTTCTGTATTCTCCTATATCCAATCGCATAAAAAAGAACTGGCCTTGGTTCAAAACGAAAAGGGGGTTGCACCCTATGATGCTAAATATTCAAAACCGGATCAGGAGAATGGCGAAATTGTCCATTTAAACGTAGAAGACAATGACTCTTTCAGAAAGTATGCAGAACCGGCACGAACTACGCAATCAACAGATAATTTTTCTGCCAATAGCAAAAGTGTAACTGAAGAAAGTAAGGCAAGTGCCGATGAAAAAGCACTTACAAAAACACAGCAAGATGAGGTAGTGGCAAAACCAGCGGTTCCGGTTATGAAGGAAAAAGTAGCTGATTTTGCTGATGCGCCCGCAGCTACTGAAAATGCAAATTTTGAACCTGCACCCGGAATGGAAAATTTTGCCCGGGCAGACAAAAATGAAAGACAAAAAGTAGAAGCGGAAAAAACGGTCGCCAAAAAGAAAAGCGCCGCCGGTATGAAATATGACAACAATATGCAATCGAATCAAATGAATTATCCGCGGGCAGGCAGTAACGATAACTTGCAAAGAAATGCGGAACCGGTTGTTGCACAGAAGGAAGCTGTGGACGATATAGATAAGGAACTGAGTCCGTATGAGAAGGGGCTTGAAAATTTCAATCAAAAAAATTACAGGAAAAGTATTTCCTATTTTCAGAAGGCGTTGAAAAATGCCAGCGGAAATGAACGCGAAGACATTATGTATTATCTGGCACTCGCGTATGAAAATACCGGTAAAACAAACAAGGCCAATGAATTATATACTTCGCTGAGCGGTAGCAAAAAATACGGAAAACGGGCTGAGAAAAAACTCAATGAATCTCAGGCAGAGGATGCCAGAAAGAAATAAAATTTGTAACGATCCCCTATCCTGTTAGTTCATCTATCGGTTGATTTTGTATGATTGCTGAAATCGCTTTTGCGTGACTGAACATGATTCGTAGCCACGATGACTAGTCAAAATTGCATTTTTTACACAAGAACTACACTTATTTACATCATGACAAAGCAATTACTGCTATAATCGGTCGACCGGCTGTCAAATGCCGGTTGGATCTTCGATTGCAATGATAAGGATAGTGGTTTGTTTCGTTTAAATGCTATCATTATTTACATGTAAATGCTGCCCGCAAGCTTTGGGGTAAAAAAATACAGCTTGATAAAATGTATAATCATGAAGCTCAAAAACGCGTCCATTAATACCAGATCACTCTGGATGTACATAGTTGCTGTAAAACCGATACGTAAGACCGCTATTCTTAAGAATGAAAGAACGCCGGTGCTCCAAAAAAGAAGTACAGGATACCCAGAGCCAGACTGATGGAAATAACAATCGTCAGCATAACAATGGTTCGCTTTTGAGATATAGTAATGGCCTCCAGTTTATGCATTTCGCCTAAGCGGTTGATGGTATTTTCCATCTTATTAAAGGCTGTTTCACCTTTGATAATATAGTCGTACGCACCGTTTCGCATACTGTCGAGCGCGATATTGATATTGTCCTGACCTGAAAACATCACCACTTTTGAAGCCGGGCTTTTCAGTTTAATATCTTTCAGCAGTTCTACCCCATTTTTTGCAGCAGGGTTATGAGCACTTAAATGGTAGTCCAGAATAATAATTTCCGGTTTTAAAGTTTCGATAGCGGGCATAGCATCTTCACCGTTTTCAAAAGTCTTCAACTCAAAAATGTACTTTTCACCTAAATAGTCCTTGATCATCTCTGTTTGTACAGGATCATCATCGATGATAAATATAAATCTTACATTTTCGAGCATGATATTGTCTTCCATAATCCGTTATTTTTTCGA
>JADYYU010000046.1 GCA_020853515.1 Chitinophagaceae bacterium
ATCGGCACGCATTTTTTGTCCAGATTCCGGGGTAATCAGTCGGATGTGCGTTTTCTCAATTGTCTCTGGTAGATCTATGTCTGGAAAGTCGTCCGGTTGTCCGTAAATATGCTTTCCAAAATACAAAGTGTCAAAGGTGGTCTTGTCCTTTTTGTAAGCTGCTTTGATGAACTCGGCAATGCCTATGGTATAAATTTTTATCAGTTTATCTTTCTGTAAAGACAAACTATCTGTTGTTGCTGAGTTATTGTGTTGACTTAAGAAACTGTCGGTAATAATTTTATCTGTCGGCGGTTTGTCGCCAGCACGATTTGAGCATGCAGTTAAGCCAATGAAAATGGTCAAAACTAAAACAGTGAAAATGTATTTGTGTCTGTTCAATATTTTGCTTTTCGACTAAAATTTACATGGCCGTCCGGCATGATCGCTAACTAAGGGGTTGCGCTGCAATTAGTGTTTAACGATTTTGGTGCTGTACGTTTTATTCCTGGTCGTGATCTGCAGGATATATGTACCTGAAGGCAATTCATCTAAAGCGTCGCAATGAAAACCGGTCTGATAAATTTGCTGGCTTTTATACACAATTTTACCATTCAGATCATACAGCAAATAGGAAAAATCTGAAATTCTGCTGTCGAATGATCTTACATCAAAGGAGTTTGCAGTGGGGTTGGGATAAACGGCAAAAGTATATTCAATGTTAGTAATATCAGAAGTTCCAAGCAGTAAATTATATGCATCGCAGAGATTCGGTATGCCGTATCCTAAAGTATTAATAGTGCTTGAGTCTGTACCATTCACGATATTCGCATATTTGCTGCTAACCATTTTTACCAGTTGCCTCAGTTCCCAGTTGGTAAGATTCGGCGAGGCTTGCCATAAACAAGCGATGGCACCGCACATCACAGGACTGGCAAACGATGAGCCATTGGCAGCACCCACCAGACAGTTACCTCCAATCAGAGCGGTAGCTTTACCCATTGCACAGCCATCAGGTTTTACTACGCCCAGCGCATTGGGTCCATAGCCGCTATTGGCCCAGGCCAGTGAACCATCAACGGAACCTACACTGTAAACACTGTCGCCATCTGCGGGTGTCAGCATATAGTGCCAGGGCGACGCACCTTCATTGCCCTGGGCATTTACTACAAAAACTCCTTTTGATACCAATTTACTGGCTGCTTTCACTATCAACGAAGTCTTGCCGTCCATGTTTCCGTAAGTATATGAACTGCTGCCAAACGGAGCGTCGAAGGTATTATATCCCAGTGATGAATTTACAATATCAATACCGATCGAGTCGCATCGTTCTGCCGCACTCAGCCAGTTATCTTCTTCTATAGGAAACTCACTGCCCAGATCTTCAGAAATATACAGGTAAAAATCTGCTGCCGGTGCAGTACCTACATAATTGCTATCCCATTTGGCTGCCATGCAACCCAGTACATTCATACCATGATCTGAACCAATGGCCATTGAATAAACGAACGGCGTATCTTTTACAAAATTATAGACATCCTTTACCCTGTTTTGCATCAATAAAGTATCGTAAGCCCTGCATGAGTCCGTCCGTCTGAAATTGACATCGATCACGCCAATTTTCATACCCTGACCCCTGAATCCAGCATCATGCAGACAGTCCCCCTGTAGCATATCGCTCTGCTGAAAAGCCTGTCCGTAAAATGCAGAGCTGCCACGTGTCTTTTTATTTTGATCATAGGTCACTTCCGGAAATTTCGCCATGCTTCTTGCTGAAATTTCTTCTGTTTTAAAAATGCCGTTTGCATAGCGGGCTACCAGTTTTACACTTTGAACCATGGGTAAAGCAAGCAGGTTGCTCACTTTAGACGAATCGAAGGTGATCAGCACAATCTGGTTGAACCATTTTGATTTGTTATGCAGTTTTACCGCATTGGCTGTAGTCATGGCTGTATCAATGTAATGCTGCACCACTGGCAGATCTGTACTGTCCAGAGCAATGCCTTGTTTGCTTCTGCGTTGCAATGCTGTGGGAGAAAGAAACTGCAGTGAATCTGCAAAGGTGAGGGTGCCGTTTTTGTCTTTGAATGTCACCCGGAAAGCGTAGGCCGGTGCAGCAAAATCCTGAAAAGATAAGCAGCAAAGTAAGGTCAGCAGATAAATTTTTTTCATGTTTAATTATGATTTTTTGCGCGGTAAATAATCACAAATCCTTTTCTGTATTTAGTGGTTTCTGACTGATAATCCCAATAAACTACCTCGCGGCTGATAAGTCCGACATTTTTAGCATAGCGTTCGCGTGAGTATGTTCTTTCGCTGTAATTATTGACGTCGAGCGAATCACCCACTACAAAATCGACATGGTTTATAGTGACGGTATTATCAAAATTAAGGAAGCCGGTATTATAAGGCTCATTGATATTTACATATTTATATTCCCAGCCCGAAAGCCATTTTAATTCTGTACTCAGGGTGGCAGGCAGGTAAATATTGCCGTCCCACTTTGTATTAACTTTTACCGGGAAAACCATTTTTATAAATCGCAGATTGTCTTCAACCACCTCAATGTTAAAAGGAGTTTCGGTGGCATAATAGGTGAGGTTCTCTTTCCATGGATAGGTGGCATCCTGCCTTTTATACCGGTTGATAATAAAAGACTTGCGACCGGAATTGTCCGTAAATTCACTTTCAACCACATCTTTTAATTCAAAATGAAATGTATCAATGCTTTTTTGGAAATCGTTGTATAAAAATGAATCTACATCATATTCAACATAGTGACCGATACTCAATGGGAAATAATCTTTGCCCAGTTCTACATCATCAGCAGGCACTACCTGCCGCTTGCAGGCAGTAAAGCACGTTGCAGATAATAATAAAAGTAAGATCGCATTTTTCATTTTTAAAAGTATTTATTTTATCATTTTACAGGTTAAAGTTAACGGTAAATATCTATTTGCAAAACTTTAAATTCATCCTCAAATAGCTGTCAATGGAGTTGAATGCCAATCAATACATAATAATTCCACCGGCAATGACATCCTCCCCTTCATAAAATACAGCAGACTGCCCTGGTGCAATTCCTTTCACGGCCGTGCCAAAACTCACTTTGATACCACCCGCTGCATGATGTAAGCTTGACACTACCGGCGAAGATTTATACCTGATTTTAGTTAACGCAGGCATGCCTTCATTTATTGCACCGTACTTAATATAATTTAATTTCGAAACATGCATTTCGGCACGCTCCAGTTCTTCTTCATCACCAATCACCACTGTATTGGTATCGGGATGTATTGCCGATACATACATCGGGCGACCCAGGGCAATATCGAGACCTTTGCGCTGCCCGATGGTATAAAAGGGATAGCCTTTATGTTTACCGACTATGCTGCCATCACTTAAAACAAAATTTCCACCACCCACGGTTTCTTCCAGATGCGGTACTTTCTTCTTTAAAAAATTCCTATAATCATTATCTGGTACAAAGCAGATTTCATAACTCTCACTTTTTTTAGCCAGATCGGGATATCCATAATCGTGCGCCATTTGACGAATTTCACTTTTGAGATAATTTCCCAGCGGATAAATACTCCGGCTGAGACAGTCCTGAGACAGACCCCAAAGCACATAGCTCTGATCTTTGGTATCATCCTTACCTTTACTTAAAACATACCGCTCGTTTTCCTGTCTCACATTCACGTAGTGGCCGGTGGCAATAAACTCGCAGTCGAGGGTATCGGCCCTTTTCAGCAAGGCATTCCATTTGATATGGGTATTGCACATAACACAGGGGTTGGGCGTACGTCCGGCCATATATTCATCTACAAAATCTTCAATAACGGCATCGCCGAATTCGCTTCGCAGGTCAAGTACATAATGTGCAAAGCCATGCTCTACAGCAGCCAGCCGGGCGTCATTGAAACTGTCCAGATTGCAGCAGCCGGTTTCTTTTTTGCTATGCGAAACGCCTGCGTCGGCATAATCCCATGTTTTCATGGTAATACCGATCACTTCATAACCTTCATCGTGCAGCATCATAGCAGCTACTGTACTGTCAATGCCGCCGCTCATAGCCACCAGTATTTTTCCTTTTTTACTCATTGCGGGTGCAAAGATAAATAAAAGTAACGAGCCGTGTGGTGACATCCGTTGATAGACGATAGATGCTGCTTTTTTGATGCCTTGGGTTAATTTCTGCACAAAACGGTGCTTTGCCTGAACAAAAAAGAAGCCCTATGGATATTTTAAAAAAATACCTTTATCAAATATCGTCCAATAGCAGCAGGTCTGTCCGCATGATTTGAGGCCGCTGTTAGCCCAGGTATTGCAGGTACGAAACAGACTGTAGCTGCCATTAGCTTCATAAAAGGCATCTGTGTCACCGTAATTGGCATTGGTTTTTATAGGCATGAAGTGCCCGTCAGCATCTTTCTTAAAACTTTTGCTGATGTATTTTACCAGCCTGCCATACTGCCTTTTGCTGATATGAATTTTTTTGCAGGCTGCGTCTTCCAACAGTTCCTTGTAGTAAGTGGCATGAATGGCAGATGTACTTAAAGCAAAGGCAGCTTTAAAGGCAACACTTGCTTTCAAATCGGCCCAATCGGGTGTTTCTAGGTAAAATCCTTTATCACCCCAGCCCATGGCCAGGTATTGATATTGACTATCAGCTTTTTTAGTTTCTGAAAACTTAATTTCGCGTGTCCAGTCCATTTGCCCGTTGATAGCAGGCACCACGATATCTGTATGCACGCCATTCGTTTTGATATAGATGGTTATTTCTGATTTGTCGTTCTCTTTCGGTACCGCTAAGCGTGAAAGGCAAAAGGCACTCAGGAAATAAATGAGCAAAAACCCCGTTATCAGCAGTAGTACTTTGCCTGCAAAACGAAGAGATTTCTTTACAAATGTTATTAAATGACGCATGGTTTATTAACTGCAAGACCGCTGCAAATATAAACGATCTATTAATTTTCTTTCGCAATTCGCCGGTGTGTTCTCATTTACAGGTATTAACGAAAATCGGCACTGTAGGGATCTACTGAGATTTCAGAAGCGGAACGGACAACCTGCCAGGTATTGATGTCGATCACATGAAAGAAGCCATTGCGGTTGCCGCATTCTGATGTATGATGCGGGGCCGGTCCGTTGGCATCTGCATTGCGGCTTACCACATAAAGCAAGTTGCCTGTTTCATCAAATGTAATGCCATGAGGCTGATAAAATTTTTCTCTGATCACTTTCAGTACCGTTAAGGTATTCAGGTCGATTACATAAACTGAACCTTTTGATTTTAGATTTGGATTGGCATCTTCCTGACAAGTTACGAATAGTAGATTTTTACTTTTTGAAAGGGCCATCTCAAGCGGAA
>JADYYU010000047.1 GCA_020853515.1 Chitinophagaceae bacterium
AACTGTTAAATGAAATTTTATTGACTTCTCTGTTTTCCGGCAGGGTAAGGGCTTGCCCAACCTGATTAAAGATCCTGATGCTGCTTTTGCCGATGTTTTTTGCTTCAACAATAAACTGCTTGTTTGCAGGATTAGGGTAAACGGCAATCTCTTTTACATTGTACAGATCGTCGTAGTTTAACGGATAGTCAATGGTAAAATTGTAGATCAGTGATTTTCCAAAGTCGCCTTCAAAATTTTTGATAACACCCCCTGTCATGGTTCTGAATCTGGCAAAGCCTACACCGTCATTATTTGCCCAGAAATCGATGCCATCTTCTTCTGCATCTGAAATAACAAACGAGTAGCAGCCCCAGCCCAGGTGAAAAGTATCTCTGTAATTAGTGCTATTGGCTAAATTATCTCTGAGGAAGATCTGGTTGCCATTTTCGTCGAGCAGTTCATATTTGCTTTCGGCGCCGGCCAGATTGGTTTTAAACCAGATGATAAAATTACTGGGTACAACGTTCGTAATGTCGAAGGTGCTGTTGAATTTATTATTGTGTACATAGGCATCCGTTCCGTTATTCGGATTTTTAATTTCTGCATGAAAAATGTTATTGGTTGCGCCATTCACTGCAGACCACAAATTGTCGGTACCGGTAAGGGTTACTTCAGCGGAGTCGAGAAATGCGAGGTTGCCTGTCCAGTTAAAAATTTCTTTCACCGGATTGTTGTTGACCCAGTATTCAACGGTCAGACTGGTTAAGGGTGAAGAACCTGTATTTTTGATCACGATCACAGGATGTTTACAGATAGAGTTGGTGCGGGCATATTCGATTTTGTTGCTGGGATTTTTAATGTCTGTGATCGCAGCGTCTAAAGAGAAATTTGGATTGCCGTAAGCAACCAACTGGTTACTCACCCAATAATTGCTGCTGCCGGAAGCGGTGATCAGACCATAGTCAATAGTGTTAGTGCCGGGTAGTGTAAGGTAGGGTGTAATATCCATTTCTTTCACGTCGGTTGCCATGCCGGGACACCATCCGGCACGGTCATATATCCAGGTGCCACCTTGAGGATAAACAGGATTTGATGCGCAAGGTTTCCACACGTCCCATGAAAATTCGGGAGCACCTCCGGCAATGTTGATCCAATGGGTACGCGGTATAAATTCACCTTCCTGACCGTGGCCTGTGATCGCCGATTTTATTTTATAGGAAGTGGCTGCCGGATTATTCAAGGTTAAACTGCGTGGTTCATAAATGTCATCATTTAATATTGAAGTGTAGCCCGGCGCATCAACACGCCAGATGTTATTGATATCAAGCACATCACGAGGTGGAGTGCCTACAATAAACATGAATTTTATGTCCATATCTTCCTGACGTTCGCCACCGCCGTTAATAAACATTCTTTTCCATCCTTTTAAAACCGGGGCAAAGTCTGTAACGTCAAACACCCATGTTTTTCCTCCCATTCCCAGATCAAGATTGATACCGTATGGGGTAACAAAGGAAACAAGCTGCAGGGCTGAGGGGCGTTTTTGAAAATAGTCGAGCTGAGTGATATTGATGCTACCTACGGATGGAATATTAACGGAATCAATGATCTGATTTGTGATGCCATCATAAATATAAGTATAACCTGCCTGATAGTATGTGTTGGTATCAAATGGGATAATATTGCCTCCGGCATTTACAAAACTATAAACTGTATTGGTCATGTTTTCTACAGAGTCCATCACTACTGTAGACGAAATGGCCTGTCCGTATATGCCCTGTACGAAAGTGACCATTGGTCTGTTGGAGGTTTCTACAAAGTTCTTAAAGATGTCTTTCCCTTTAATGATTCTCCATGACGGGGTGCCCGTTACAGCAGCCGTCGCATTTGCCAGAGACGCATCTGCACTGGTTACACCTGTACCTTCGTTTAATTTGTAATAGGCCACCAGACTGGCATATTGTGGATGTGCTGCGGTGATTGTTTTGTTCATCCAGGCCTGTATCGTTGCTTGTGAAAGTTCAGTATTCCACAAGCTAAACTCATCCATTTTGCCAAAGTAGGGATTTGACATATCTGGAGCGGCGCCCAGCATCATATTGGTAATTTCAACAGGGAGTGTTTTTCCTGACCCGGTATGCCACAATGCTCCGTTTATATAAATATTCATAACACCGGTAACAGCATTTTTTGTAAAGGTATAGTGATTCCATACGCCTTCAAACTCAGTGTTGACGGCTGCTTTGTCGATCCGGTCATAAGGTCCGCCAGAACCGCAATCCCAGTAGATCGAAGAATTAGACCATGGGAAGTGAATATTGGCCTGTCGGTGGTTCTGGGCATTGGTGGCATAAACAGCAGAGGTATTTTGTGGTAAGAAAGCCATGTTGCCATTGCTCCAGAAACTGATACTGATCTGATTAGAAAAATTGCCAAAATTACCGTTGCCCAGCACGATCTGATTATTGCCGGAAAAATCAAAACAATAATCATTTGCTTCGGTTACCAGGCCTGAAACCATGGGTGTGACATCGCTCAATACAATATTGTCGGCGCCATTGCCGGCATTGCTAAAGCTAAATTCAACCAGAATATTATCGGTTCCGTTCCAGTTGAAGCCATTGTAAAAATCATATTGTTTGATCCCATTCAATACAGCCGTATTTTGAAAGTACACTTCCGTAAACCCACTGGTATCAGGAGTTGCAGCATTTAGAAAAGACTGGGTGACATGTTTGAATCTGATTTTTAAAAATTGTGTCGCTGAGCCTGCATTGCTGATATTTAATCTGATACTTGAAATATTACCTG
>JADYYU010000048.1 GCA_020853515.1 Chitinophagaceae bacterium
GTACGTTTAAAAGTAATACAAGCGGACATTTTGTTGTGAACCGCTCACATCCGCTGGCAAAGCAATTTACCTCAAATGTGAACCATGACTATGGTAAAGAAACACCCTATGACGGAAGCAATTTTCAACAAAATGGTTTTCAGATTACCTTTGAAGTACAGGGAGTTATCTGCAGGATACCGACCATTGGAGAGCACAATATGGAAAATGCGCTGGCTTGTATGGCCGTGGCCGGACTGCTAAATGTCAGTGTGCAGCAATGTGTACAGGCGCTGACCAATTATGAAGGAATTTACCGGAGGCATCAGTTGCTTGGCAAACATCAAGGCATCACACTCATCGATGACTATGCACATAATCCTGCGAAAATTGCTGCATCGATCAAGGCTTGTCAACCAGTCGCTTCAAAACTTATAGCCTGGTTTCAGCCCCATGGATATGGTCCTACCCGTTTTATCCGTAAGGAGTTGGTAGAGGAAATTTGCAACAGTCTGCGACCGCAGGATGAAATCTGGATGAGTGAAATTTATTATGACGGTGGTACTGCCGTCAAGGATATTTCAGCGGCGGACATTATCAGCGATTTGCAGCAGAGAGGAGTCCGTGCATTTTTTGTGGAAGACCGTGTTGATTTATTTAAAGAGCTAATTCCACCATTAAAAGCTGATACGGTATTACTGCTAATGGGCGCGCGGGATCCGGGGCTTGAAAAATTTTCAAAAGAAGTATTTGAGATGCTGCAACTTCCGCCTGCTGACAAATGATGATGAATAACTGTGTGGTGCTCATAGTCCTTATCTGCACAATCACATCGTTAATAGAAAAGGTGTTGCAGTCATCAAAGTTCATATTATCTTTGGGTTAAATATTTATATTCATAAAAATGATGAAAAAACTATTGGCAGGTGCACTTGTACTTGCATTATTTGCAGCCTGCACAAAAGGTCCCGGCGAAGGTGGCCGCGCCTTTATCAAAGGTAAATTATTTGTCAAAAATTATAAAGCATATCCCGATACCACCTTACAGGCTTCCTATTGGGGGCAGGATGAAAATGTTTTTATAGTCTACGGCGACGAGCCCGGAGTTGGAAAATCTGTAAAATCAGCATACGATGGCAGTTTTCAGTTTGAGTATCTGCGAAAAGGTAAATACAAAGTGTATGCGCTTTCTGATGATCGTGCGTCCGGCATTAATAGCAAAACAAAAGAAGTACTTGTAGAGGTAGAAATTAAGAACGCTACTGAAACAATTGATATCGGCATCTTAACAATCGAAAAATAGTCAGCAAGCGTATGTCTAAATTTAAATTAGCATGTTCTGTGCTGTTATTGTTTTCACTTACCCGGATGTATGCTCAAAAAGTTTATCCTGATTTTGGTATGTGGAATACAGTTTCAGTTGAAAAGAAGATCAATAAAAAAGTATCCCTTTCTATTGATGAGGAATTCAGGCTGAAAGAGAATCTGTCTAAGATCAATTTATTTTATACCAATTTCGGATTTAATTACAAATTGTCGAAGAAGTTGAAAGCTTCATTGATTTACCGGAACACCCAGAAGGCCGTAGACGGGCGTGGATATGATATCAAACATCGCCTGATGCTGGATGTAGTTTATAAGGAGAAATTGTCTAAGAAATTTCAGTTCCAGTTCAGACAAAGGTTTCAGTTTGAAAATAATAATATTTATTCAAGCCGTGATGGTAAGTACATTGAGTCGTTTTTGCGGAGCAAATTTGAACTGGGCTACAACTATACTAAAAAAATTAAAGCCTACATTTCAGAAGAATTGAGATTTCAACTGCATGACCCGCGTAATCCGGAATCAGATTATGGTTTACACCGTTTCCGGACAGCGCTTGGGGTGGATTATAATCTGAATTCAGCCAACAGCGTTGGGATATATTATTTAGTGCAAAATGAAATCCGGGTTTACAAACCAAATGAGTTATTTATTTTTGGCCTTCAATATGGTTTTCAGTTTTAAAATCGATAACCGGCACTGCCTCCAATATTAATAAATGAAGTGCCATCTTTTGCAGTCAGGTAGGCTGCACTCCAAAAGCTGTCTTGCAATATTTTACCTGCTGAAGCCTCAAAGCTGATATACAAATGTTTAAATATGGTGGTGCCACAATGCACATTTAATCCTAAACCAATCTGCTTACGGACAATATCTGAACCGGCAAAACGGCTGTCTATCGGAGGTTTCCGGTCTTCGAGGTGAGTGATGATTACCTGTGGTCCCAAACTGAATTTTGCAACACCCTGTCCGGTGGGATAAATGCGGAATACGGGCATTAAATAAAAACCTGCATTTTTCTTTTTGAAATTAACAGGGCACGATAAACCTGCATACCCGTTTAAAATAATACGCTCGATCGCAAATCCAAAACCTTCATGATTGTCCACTTCAATATTGCCATTATTTAAAAATTGAAGAGGCGATAAGGAGATTATATTTTTGCCAAAATGTGATTCCGGCACCTTTAATGCAGGATTATTTTGAACAATACTATCCCGCTGTATTTGCGCGAGACACGCATTACCTGCAAAAAGCAGCAAAGCCAGTACTAAAAGGAAGGTCGGTTTCATACAGTACAATTTAATTTAGTGAATTTATATGAATCGTTCCCCTTACAGATCGATATGTACATAAGTTCTATCCCAATAAATTGTCAAAATATCAGAAGCGGCAGCCGATGCTAAATCCGGCACTGAATGACTGGTTTAAATCAATACCAACCACGTCATCATTATAATTGTTATATTGTGTATTATCATTGAAACTATCATAATATAAAATTCCCAGCGTGGCTTCCATGCCTGCATACAAGTGTTTCGAAATAGTGAAGTTCAGACTATTATTCAAACCAAAACCAAATTGTCTTCTTAATTCGCGAACCGGATACATAGGCTGCGAACTTGACAGCATATAATAGGGCATGTAATCATCTACATAAGAAATCAAAAATTGCGGACCAACAGCATATTTTACAATGCCCTGTTTTTTGGGATAAAATTTGATGGTTGGCATTAAGTACACTCCAGATTTTTCGATGGTGAAATTTACTGGTAAACGAAAACTTATATATTCATTGTCAAAAATCATTTCATAACTAAATCAC
>JADYYU010000049.1 GCA_020853515.1 Chitinophagaceae bacterium
GCAGGCATGCAGCGTTAAAAAGTATTTGCCTCCCGGCGAAAAACTGTATAAGGGCGCAAAGATCAGTATTGAAAAAGATCCGTCAGTCAAAGCATCCAAAAGTAATTTGCGGAAACTGTTGAAACAAAACGCACGTCCCAAACGCAACAAATTTTTGCTGGGACAGCCTTATAAAGTGTGGTGGTGGTATGTGATCGGCGAACCCAAACGCAACAAGGGTATCCGCCATTTTTTGCGTGATAAGCTGGGTGAACCACCTGTACTGAGCAGCCGTCTGAACCCTGAAAGCAATGCCGAAAATATGCAGGCCGTGCTTGAAAATAGCGGCTACTTCCACTCTGAAACGGAGGGTGACAGTCTATCAGAAGGCTACTTTGTAAAGGCCCGCTACCGCGCGAAAGTACTTCCGCAATACAGTGTAAAACAAATTACCTGGGTTAGCGACAGTTCAGCCTTGCTGATGCTGCTTGAGGAGGAACAAAAAAAAGAAAGTTTGCTGAAAGAGAACAAGCCTTACAATTTTGAAGAGATCAGTTCTGAACGTTCACGGCTCGACATGAAACTCAAAACGCGTGGTTACTACTATTTTAATCCCGACTATCTGATGGCTTATGCCGACAGCACGATTGGCGACCATGGTGTACATCTGTATCTGAATTTAAAAAGGGAAACACCTGAAATTGCCAAACATCCTTACACCATCGACAAGATTACCCTTTTTCCAAATTACAACCTGATGAAAAAAGGAAAAGATACCGCTGCAGACAAACTCGTACCCTTCGACAGTTTACTGATTAAAGAAAACAAAAAATTTAACCCTGTTTTATTTAAAAGAGTAGTCACCTATCGTCCGCATTCAATTTACAGCAGTACCGAACAAAACAAAACACTCAACAGGCTCATTAATCTGGGCACATTTAAATTTGTAAAAAATCAGTTTACCCCGGTCGCAGACTCTGCCGGCAACCCCTACCGCCTGGATGTCAAATATTTTTTGACCCCGGCGAAAAGAAAATCATTTCAGGCACAACTGGATGGCTTTTCAAAGGAAAACCGCTATGTCGGTTCGCAGCTAAGCTTAAACTGGCGTAACCGAAATACATTTAAAACAGCCGAACTGCTCACGTTCAAAACATATGGCGGGCTGGAGATCTCGTTTGATGATTCACTGAAAAAAAACAATAACTATCGGCTGGGTGCCGAGCTCGCGTTGGTATTCCCCCGCTTTGTGATCCCATTTTTATCTTTTAAGGAAAGTAATTTTTATACACCGCACACCCGGATGTTACTGGGTTATGAGTGGTTCAGAAAGCAGGGCTTCTATACCAAAAATGTGTTCAGAATGCAATATGAATACAACTGGAAAGAGACGAGCAATAAGGAACATACCCTGGCTCCTATTGCAATTAGTTATATCAGGGCCTCCGACGTCACCCCTGAGTTTTATAACGAAGCCGACAAAAATCCTGCCATCCTTACCAACGTTTATAGTGATGCCATCCTGGGTACATTTTACAGCTATACCCTCAATACCCTCAACCCGCTCAAAAGAGATTTGTGGTATATGAATGCCAGCCTTGATATCAGCGGTAATCTGGCCGGTCTGATTACCGGAGCAAAAAAAGTGCGCGAAAAAACAATTTTCAATACCCCATTTGCGCAATACGCAAAAGGCGACATTGAGATCCGCTATATGAAAAAATTACCTTCCAATATTGCATGGGCTAGCAGGATGCAGATCGGTGTCAGCATACCCTATCACAATTCAAATGTACTGCCATTTTCAAAACAATATGTCGTTGGTGGATCAAACTCGATCCGCGGATACAGAATCAAGCAGCTCGGTCCCGGATCTTATTTGCCAACCGGCGAAGATCAGCGCTACTTTCTCATCATCGGTGGTGATTACAAATTTCTGGTGAATACGGAATTACGGGTACCCATTGTAGGGGCTTTCGGTAGTGCCCTATTTATCGACGCAGGCAATATGTGGACCAAAGACACTTTTCTTTTTGGCCGGGCCGGACAACTTAAAAAAACCAGTTTCAATGAGTTGGCGGTTGCCGCCGGTGTAGGACTTCGATACGACCTGAAGGTATTGTTGATCAGGGTTGACCTGGGGCTGCCATTACGGAAGCCATTTTATCCGGAAGGACAAAGATGGGTGCTGAACAAGATAGATTTTGGAAATGGAAAATGGCGCGGTGAGAACCTGATATTGAATATAGCAATCGGATATCCCTTTTAAAAAACAAATCAACTGAATGAAAAAAATATTTGCAGGTATCTTATGCCTTCTCTTGCTGGCTGCCGGCCTGGCCTATTGGTACTGGCAAAACCATAAAAAAAGTATCGTTAAAAACCTGTTGCAAAACACCATCAGCGACAAGACAGACAGCCTGTATTACCTCCACTACGATAGTTCGATGATAGACGAAATAAACGGCAGTGCCTACTTTAGAAATGTGTATTTGCAGTCAGACTCTGAGCAGGCAGCCCTGCTCAAACACACAGACAGTCTGCCCAATGTGTTGATCAATATTTTTATTCGCACCATAGAAGCATCCGGCATTGACATGACAGCCTATGTAAATGATCAAGTGGTACACGCTAAACAGATCACGATCACTGACCCCAGAGTACAGATCATAAACACGGGTGCCAATCAGTTGAAGTTTGAAGACACGCTGGCCATTTACAAAAAAATTGTCGGTGAGTTTAAATCAATCAGGGCTGATGAAATTAAAATTATCAACGCAACTTTTATCAGTAAAAATAAAGCCGAAGATATTCAGGTGAAAGTGAGCCATGCAAACATCAATTTGCAAAAATTTAAGGTAGACAGCACTCGCGATTACAGCAATATCCTCAGCTACTTTATCGACAATATTGTGGCTGAGGTAGACAGCATTTACCTGAAAGGTCAAAACAACAATAAAACTTACCTGACACGGATCAATTATAACACCCTTAAAAAAAGTCTTGACATTGATAAGATCTTATCCTTTGCTGCCAATGAAAGCGAGGCATCTACAGAACTGAAGCAGCTAAAATGCAACAAGCTGAATATAAGTGCATTTGTGCAGCAACACAGGCTGCAGGCTGGTAATATCACCTGTGCAGGCGGCAGGGTGACTGTTTACACCGGTGGACCGACTGAAAAAACGAAAAACATTAAAAACAAATCCTTTGAGTTCCCGGAAGAATTTTTTGATGAAGTGGAGATAGGCTCATTAACCCTCGGCAATACGAACCTCATCATCCGCAATAAATTACATCCTGAAAAAGAGCCTCTGCATGTGAAAAATTTAAAGTTCTCCGTGAGCAATGAAATCAATGTGATTGAAGGAAATACATTCAGAAATATTATTGAAAAAGCAAAATGGAAACTAAGTGCCGAAGGATTTTCTTTACTATCCGAAGACAAAATCTATGCTATTCAAGTGAATGACATTGCCATTGACAGACATACACAAAGTGCCACAATCAAGCGTTTTAGCGTAAAACCCCGTATAACTGAAAGTGAATTTGTTCGGCAATCTAAAAAACAAGGCGACTACTATAATATTGACATTTCTAATATTCAACTGGGCGGTATCGATATCAACAAATTGCTGAATGAAGCCCTTGTAGATGTGCAGCAGGCTTCTTTATGTTTAAACCTGAAAGTATATAACGACCGGATGTTGCCGGTAAACAACGACAGCAAAGTGGGCAAATATCCGCAGCAGCTATTGCTTAAATTAAAGGTCCCCCTGTATATACGGCGGGCACTCATTCAAAAAAGTGTTATCTCCTATCGTGAAAGGGCACTCGCAACCGGGCAGGTGGGCAATGTGTTGTTTACCAATGTAAATGGTGTGGTGGACAATATAACAAACATACCTGCCTATATTAAAATCAATCCGGTACTCACGATGAATGGTTCAGGAATGTTTTTAAATAAAGGAAGCGCCACTACTGAGTGGAAATTACGGCTCGATACCAATGATGGCGCCTTTGGCATTACCGGACATATTGGCCAAATGGATGCGGCTGCCTTCAACACGATTTCTGTTCCGTTGGGATTAACTTCAGTAAAAGGCCAGGTAAAGGATGTTAGCTTTGCGATGACCGGTAACGATTATAGTGCGCAAGGGCGGCTGACCATGCTGTATAATAATTTAAAAATTGAATCCTTCAAAGTGGACGGGGCCAGGGACACGCTGAAAAGCAAGAAACTTGAAAATGTGTTCAGCAACGCCTTGATCAAGAATGACAATCCTGCCAATGGTGCCGCACGGTCGGCAGACTTTACTTACAAACGTGATCTGAACAAATCATTCTTCAATCTGATCTGGAAAAGTCTCTTTGACGGCATCCAAAAAACAGTGATGGGTAAAGGTAGTCTGCAATTGCAAAAAGAGCTCAACAAACTCAAAACCAACAAGAAGGCAAAAAATAAATAGGATTACCCATCACAAACTCGATAGGACGTTAGTATTGAGATTTCCGCTTTACTTGATATATTAGAGGAGCACCCGCCTGCTTTTATTATTAATAGATTGAAGTCGCGCAGGAAAAATCAAGGCTGTCCTACTGTAGCAGATAGATCTTGCAATAAGTTACTATTTGATTAATTTCGATTGTTTTTGTTTCTGTCGCCAATAAGCAGTCATTTTCTGAACGCTACTATTCTATTGCCGGCATGTTAGCAACAGAAGGTGGCTAATAAGGACAATCGTAAAAATAAATATACGACCACAATGCTGTTTTCATTTTCAAATCATCCTTTTGAACCGATGTGAATTTAGACAGGTACTGAAGGCTACTCTGTCTGACGTCTATAACTATATTGCCTGCATAAAACGATACCGGTGTCAAAAATGTGATAGCCCATTTTCGCCTCATGCCATGGCAGCATTCGCTTGATCACCTGCATTGACTTTCCCATTCAGATGGGCTGCTTGCGGCAAGGCAGCAGGAAGATTACGATCGAAAATAAGGCCGGTTGCATGGCGCAAAAAACAAAAGCTAAAGTAATCAGACTTTAGCTTTTGCAGAACCCTATAAGAAACACCCATTAAAAATAAAGAGGCTGTTTATTCAATCCGTCATTCAATTACATTCGGGGCGTATTTCGTTCGATCTCTTTTTCGTCTTCGCCTATTTCAGGAATATCACGGTGGTCATCTTCTGACTCATGCTTTCTGAATTTATCGCCGTCGCCCTGCTGATCATTTTGCTTGCTGTTGTCCTGATCATTGTTTGGCGTGATCTCCTGCTTTTGTTGTTCGTTGTTATGTTCGTTTCCGGTAGTTGGATTGGGCGTATGGCCTTCCTGCGGATTTTGATTTATTTCCATAATAATTAAATTTTAAGATGATACAATATTGTCTTTTTTCTTTCCTCTCAGTATCCTGTTAGCAAGAACAGTGGCATACGCTTTAATGCTATCTGCTTTGCTTCCAAGCACTTTTGCCACGCCAAAACTGATTGCTTGCGTAGCTAGTTTCTTGACCGGCCCGGCTGAATTCCCCAGCAGCTTTCGTGATAAAAGATCCACACCTAAATTGAGACCGGTTCCGATCAAACCATTGGCGAGTGGAGATTCCGCAATTGAATGAAACCCTGATTTAATCAGATTGCCAGGACTAACCGAGTGGAGTGCTTTTGAAAACTGCAATTTAAGTTCTTCTTCCTGCTGCATTTTCTGAGCCTTCAATTCAATAATCCTGGCTGACAGGTCAAGTGGCGTTAGAATTGGTGTATTCATGAGTTGAGCATTTTTTTTATCATTGAAGCTGCGATAGGCCCTTTAAAAAGTTGATGCCGGTACACAGAACATATAAGACCGATGAGTGCATAAAAACCTGCGATTATAAAAAAACCGTAGTATGATTTCCCCAGAAGATCACCGATCAGGAGAGATAAGGCAATGCTGACCAGTACAATAAACAGGCCGGCTATTAATATTACCACCATTCGGGACAATACTGAAGACACTACATCTGAAAGTTTATCAACGGATTGAAGTTTGAACAACTCAATTCTTGTATCTGCATATTCCTGCGATTGTTTTAATAAATTTTCAAATTCTTCTTTTATGTTTTCCATGATTGATATTTTTCACCGGTCTTATATAGTATATATAAGGCAGATCATTAATGTGCCCTTTCGCCTTATTACAAAGTTACTGCTGTTCATCTTTAATACAAAGAGGGCAGGCCCCAAATGTCAGCGTTCACTTCGCAAGCCGATTTAGCTAATGGCATTCGCGGCATCTTTACGTCCCTGATCCAATTTTTCTTTGCCTTTGTCAAGCAGGTTGTGGGCTTCGGCACGGAGGTTTCTGGCTTTGTCGGCTCCTTGTTCCATCATATCTTCTGCTTCTTCTTTAATGCCTTCAAAGCGGCCTACCACACTGTCTACGAGTTCGCAGAATTTGTCTTTAATGGTTCCCTGCAGATCTTCTCCTTTTCTTCTGATTTTTTTTCTGGTATCTTCTCCTTTTTCAGGGGCCATTAATAATCCGGCTACTGCACCTGCTGCAACTCCTAATAGGATACCTGCTAATAATTTTGAGTTTTTCATGATCTTTAATTTTAATGTTTGTGATTGAATTCTTTTGAAGGTATCTATGCAAACTTTTTGCCATAGCCGTCTGCTTTAAACTGAAAACGCGGGTAAACGCAGTGATGGCAGCACTTACAATAAAATATTCGCAAATTCAGCCTTCTTTTTAGCTGAAGCAAAATGGGTAATATTTTCTACACTTTGAGTAGGATTACGTTTGCATTTCCCACATCTTTCTGCCCTGATCCTGACTCACAGGCAGCCTTCATTGCGGTATGCTTTTTGAAATTATACTGCTGAATCTCTTCGCAATCTAAACGACAATACTATGACGACTACTAACAATTCCGATCCTACGCCAGTTGCTGCCAAAGAAGTGCAGCCTGAAGTAAGCCCTCAAAGCCCGCAGCA